>DATMUM010000030.1:0-13861 GCA_035564175.1 Mobilitalea sp. | reverse complement strand
GTACGCGGGGATATGGTTGCTGATACCTTTAACAGTATCATGATTAATTTCTCCACCTATCCGGACGGTATCTTCAAGGGTGTTGTCAGATTGATACTATATACCATCGTACCTGTAGGTCTTACTGTATACCTTCCGGTTAAGATCATATTGCATTTTAATTTCCTGTCAATGTTAATGGTAACGGGCTTTGCCGTATTTATCATTCTTCTGGCATTCATCGTATTCTACCAGGGACTGAAACGATATTCCTCCAGTAACCTGATGAGTGCCAGGATATGATTAATGCATGCATTAGGAAATATAATGGGTACGGATATCTTCATGAATTCAGAAAACATAATGGTTATGGATACCATCATGAATTCAGGAAACAGGATTAACAGATGGGAAATTACATTATTTGTAATTCTCCATCTGTTAATAGTTTACTCGTCCCCCAAAGTATGGTAAAATACACTTTAAGTAGATTAGTCCAAGGAACAAAAGTCTGCTTTACGTGTAAACAAGAAGCCCTTTGCTTTCTTGGTGAAATTCAATTATGAGCAGTGTAACCTTCTGATACACCGACTCCACATCAATCTACCAATTCAATCTTAGTTAAGTACTACATAACATTTACCCATGATTACTTGCTTGGCAACACAGCAAGTCACTTAATTTACTCACAGATAAATTCAGAGCAGATGAATATTCATTTGCCGAGAATAAGAATAACATCGATGCGAGCCGGTATGGGAAGTATCTGGAAGTGTTTAGGCAAATCTTATTCTAAATTTTAACGAAAAGTAAAGGAGTGAAGTAATTGTATGGTACTTGAGGGAAAAGTAGTAGTAGCGCAAGGTGGAGGCCCCACCGCAGTAATTAATCAGTCATTGGTCGGAGCCGTTCTGGAATCCAGAAAATTCCCACAGATTACAAAGGTGTATGGTGCTATTAACGGGGTAGCAGGAATTATCAATGAGGATTTTCTTGATCTGACGCAGGAAACAACTCATAATTTGGAGCAGGTTGCAATTACTCCTTCCTCGGCTTTGTTCTCCACCAGAGATAAGCCGGACAATGCCTATTGTAAAGAGATTTTCAATGTTTTCAAGGCACATGGTGTAAGATATTTCTTCTATATCGGAGGAAATGACTCCGCCGATACGGTACGAATCGTAAATGAACAGGCAGAATCCTCTGGCTACGAATTCCGTGCGATTCATATTCCAAAAACCATTGATAATGATTTAATGATGAATGACCACACACCCGGCTATCCGTCGGCTGCCAAATTTGTTGCGCAGTCATTTATCGGTCTTAACTTAGATAACAGGGCACTGCCCGGTGTACATATCGGTGTAGTCATGGGACGTCACGCAGGGTTTTTAACGGCAGCGTCGTCCATCGCACAAAAATATCCGGATGACGGGCCTCATTTGATTTATCTGCCGGAACGGCATTTTAATATTGATAGTTTCCTTATGGATGTAAAAGAAGTGTATGATAAATACGGCCGCTGCATCATTGCTGTATCCGAAGGCATCCAGGACGAGGACGGCGTTCCGATCGTAACCAAGCTCGTTAAGAGCGAGAAGGATTCCCACGGCAATACGCAGCTCTCCGGCACCGGTGCATTAGGAGATCTTCTGGCACAGGAAATCAAGAATAAGCTGGGAATCAGCAGAGTAAGATCCGATACCTTGGGCTATCTGCAAAGGTCCTTTATGGGATGCGTGTCCCCGATCGATCAGCACGAAGCAAGAGAGGTTGGAGAGAAAGCAGCACAGTTTGCTATCTGGCACAACATCGACGGCTCCATCACCATCCATCGTACCGGTTACTATTCCGTTGATTACAAGATGACCGATCTGCGCAGCGTAGCTGGTAAGACCAAGCTGATGCCTGATAATTTCATCAATGCAAAGGCAAATAATGTAACGGATGCCTTCAAATATTATTTACAGCCCCTGCTTGGCTGCGACATGCCGGAAGCCAGTATGTTACGGGCGCCTAGAGCTGAGAAATTATTGCACTAATAAGCAAATCTACCCAATGTTTCTTATCTGTTTATCAATTAAGAAACATTGGGTTTTTTATGAAAAATCGGGCTTTTTATGAAAATCATATTGAATACGACGTTGCGTCGTACTGTATCATGATTATAAAACAGAACAAGATTGGATTAATCAGAGCGGATGTTTTGAACCGGACGATCGACCCGGACATTATCCTATGTATCATATCGCAGGCTCTCCGACAATTGATAAAGTATTAGGCTATGGACAGCTTGAAATTTTCAGACCTATTAAGATTAAGTCATAATAATAAGAAAAGGAGACTAATAGCAAGTCCGACTTACACAAAAATTCCCTCTAATATCAAAAGAGGGAATTTTCGTTTCTTATTTTTTCTTTGTTGTTCCAGCTGCTGCACCTGACTGAGCTGAGCCCTTCTTTTTCGGTGCCTTTTTCGGATTTTTGTCACCCATACGTTCCACCTCCTCTAAGAATGTTTTTGGCAGATATTAACTTTATTTTATAATCAATCCCATATAATGTCAAATAGAATCTCTTTATAAATTTCGTCATTTACCACTCCGTTAGCACCGGTGCGTTAGTATGCCACCAATGCTGGTTATCATCGATATATCTGGTCAGAGTTTCCCAGAAATCCTCGGGTGGAGTATAACTCATAAAGGTCCGTATGGAATTGACAAAGTCATCTTTGCTTTCGTCGGATAATTCTGATAAGAACCTGTGAGCCTTTTCAATGATGCCGTCAGGCTTCTTATTCAGTCTGGCAACGGTCTCCTCGAGCCTGCGGTGGGAAGGAAACAGTACCTCATTTTCCTGAAGCAAGATGCGGTATCCATAGTATATGATATCTGCTGCCGTTCTAATCTTATAATACGGATTATCCGCAGCTGCCGTCGACCATATGTAACCAAAGCTTAAATCAAATGCACTGTAGAAGGAAAATAATTTATTTTCCTTTTCTTTGCTTTGAAATACAGGAATACGTTCCACTAATTCCTGAATCTCAGGATCTGTGGAATAAAGGCATTTGGCACTGATATATGAACTGCGGCAGGGTTCACTTCCCTTTTCGGCCATTTCCAGTAAGAAGCTTTTTGACTCATATTTAATATCAAAATAGCCACCTTCATAAGAACAATGACCAGAGACAACATCCGCCAGGCCGTTTCTGGCCTTCAACTCTTGATATCTTTCTTCTGTGACAACGATGGTTGCATCGATATCTGAATCAATACGTTCGGTTCCCTTTGCTACGGAACCGCCAAGTATGATTGCAATAACTCCTTCCTGGCTTCGGTAATAATCAACCAGATTTTGAATTGCTATTTTATGATGTTCGTACATAGCGTACTCCTTTCAGAATAAGAGCTTTCCAGGAATCCCAAGCCATAACATACCTATTACTGTAATCCCATATGCAATATGTAAAGGAGATCTTCCCAAAAATTATTCCAGTAAAATGTAATATAGTATGATATCCGTATAGCTTCCATCCCCCAATTGAAAACCATTCGGTATTATCCCTAATCTGTGAAAACCAATCTTCTCATACAGATGGATTGCTGCTGAATTGATGCTGACTACTGCATTGAACTGCATAATTTTAAAGCCGAATTCCCTGCCTTTTCGCAGGCTGTCCCGCACCAGCTGTTCGCCGACTTTATTGCCGCGGCATCCAGCCTTTACCGCATATGAGGCATTGGCGATATGCCCGCATCGACCGATATTGTTCGGGTGCAGGATATACAGACCAACTACCTCACCATCAAGTTCTGCTACTCCGGTATAGGTCTGTGCCGCAAAGAATTCTGTTGCTTGCCTCTCTTCCAGGCAAGTTACCTGCGGAAAAGCATTCGCTTCTTCAACCACGGCATTCCATATAGCCATTAAGTACGGGATATCCTCCCGACGGTATTCTCTTAATGTTATCTCCATTGTATCCACTCCGATATATGTTTTACTTTCCGATATATATTTTTCTATCCGGTTATATGTTTTACTTTCCGGTTATATATTTTTCTTTCAGTTATATATTTTTTTCGGTTATATATTTTTCTTTCTGGTTATATATTTTTCTTTCTAGTTATATACTTTTCTTTCTATTATATATTTTACTTCCCGTTATTAATTTTACTTCAGTTATATTTTTTTTCTATATATTTTACTTCCTGTTATATTTTTCTTACTGATATTTACTTTCTGTTATCTATTTACCTTCAATTATTCGTTTATACTTCCGGTTTTTTACATAACTTCCCGTTCCACCCCTACAACTTCGCCTTCCGTATTATCTTCGATATAATTCAATACATGATCGATGATACTGTCTGCCTGTGCCCTGTCCCCGGCAACACCGGCAAATCCAAGGACGGCAGTCTGATGAATATCCTGCTCATCCACCTCTGCTATGGAAACGTTATATTGGTTACGAACCTTGGCACAAAGACTTTTTACAACCATTCGCTTTTCCTTCAAAGAATGAACCCAAGGCAGGTGTAGTGTAATTTTGGCAGTAGCGACAAACATAGTAACCTCCATTCTGCCATCAGGCAGTTCAATATTCTCAGCTGATTACTGACATACGCCAAAGGCATTTCTACCAGGTAATGCCCTCGGAATAGGTTAATTCCTTAAGTTCATGGAATTTCATAAACCGTCTGAAACAGCGATCCAGCTCCTCTTGAAGCTTCTTGGTAGGTTTAATGCCTTTCTCCAGCCAGATATTCTTAATAAGCAGCTCCTGCTTCTTAATAACTGAGATTACCTCGCATCTTCCCACAAAACGCTCTCCCTGAAGTATCGGAAGAACATAATAGCCGTATTTTCTCTGATCCTGAGGAGTATATATCTCCCATTTATATTCAAAGTCAAAGAGCTCCTTAATCAGCTTCCGATCCCAAAGCATATTGTCAAGGGCTGCGATTAACTCCGTCCGGCCTTTCTGTAAGGCAACCTCCTGCACCTCCTGAATTAATGACAAATCCTCAGTAAGGCAGTAGAACTTATCCCTGCAGCCTTCGATATTCACTTCCGATATCTTCTCTTCCTTTAAAAGCTCCTGAAATACCTGATTTCTTTCCTGAGATTTGAGATTCCAGATACAAAGCCAGGCATCGGAAGGCTTGTTCCAAAGCAGGCCAACTGCTGAAATTCTGCGAAGCACTCTCCATTTTAGATGCTCCAGTTCCTTTGGAAATGGGTCTTTCGCATCCAGAAGCTCCTTCGGAATATAGTCCTCTGACATGGCATAATACTTGATGGCTCCCTTTTTATGATGAATCACAAGATCTCCGCGGAAATACAAGGTTTCCAATGCGGCTCTTGAGAGCTTGGTACTGCTCCAGTACCAGTCCACCTTTTCATGAAATTCCAGGTCTTTGGAGCATACGGCACCCTTCACCCGAATGATAGCCTTAATCTCCTGGGCAATCCTGTCGACTTCTTCCCGACCGCGTCCGGAATATCGGTTCGCTTCGCGAAACCGTTCAAAATGAGGCCAATTCTCAACCGGTATTATGGCAAGATTTTTATCAAAATAATCAATCAGCTTCCTGTCCTCATAAAGAAGCTCATAAAGCATCTTCTTCGTAAATCCTTTGATCCTTGATTGAAGTACCAGCTCCGCATTCTTTCCGCAGACATCAATCGGGTCAAACTGGATACAGCCTGCCTGATTAATGAAAACTAGCACACCGTCTTTTCCATTAAATTTATAATCCCCCAACAGACCCTGCTTCAGTAAAATAAACTGCCTTGCCTGCTGCTTCGTAAGTGTAATACCCTCCATAACGCTCCCCATAATTATTGATTTAATGTGTATAACAGAAACTTGGTACAGGTATCATAAGTCGGATGTATATATTAAGATGAATATGTGTGCATATATATTCATCAATACTGTGTAGAGTAGACTTTCACCCGAACCAAACTTTGAAGTTCAAAAAGTGGAACTTAACAATTTTTACTCAATTAGTAAGTAATCTTCTCCAGATAGAGACCGCATGCCTCCGCCAAATTCCCTGTCTTATTTCTTTCCTTCCCTTCGATAATACCCGGAATCTCATCTGCTCTTATACGGCCTAAGCCAACTTCCAGCAGGGTGCCCACAATCCAGCGTACCATATTATAGAGGAAGCCGTCTCCTTGTATCCTTATATGGATAAAGCCTTCCGCTTCTTCAAAATCAATGGAATAAATCTCCCGGACCATTGATTTCTTTTTTGATTTTGCATTCGAAAAGGCAGTAAAATCATGTACCCCAAGAAAATACCGACTTGCATTCTCCATTGCTTGCAGATCCAGCTTTTCCTTTACATGCATGCTGTATTTACGCATAAACGGATTGCTGTATTCTTTATTCCATATCTTATATAAATAAGTTTTATCCTTTGCATTATATCTTGCATGAAAATTCTCGTGCACCGGAGTAACCTCGGCCACACAGATATCACCTGGAAGATATCGGTTCAGGTAATCCTTTATCTGCTCCCCGGATATCTCTTCCTTCAATTTAACATTGGCAATCTGGGCAAGGGCATGAACTCCTGCATCCGTACGGCTGCAGCCGGTAATCTCCAAGTCGTATCCGGTCATTATGGAAAGCACGTGCTCCAGCTTCTCCTGGATCGTATCTTCCCCTTTACCAAGCCGCTGCCAGCCCTTATAACGTCCCCCGTCATATTGAATTGTCAATCTGTAATTGAACATGGCAATTCCATTCACCTTTCCTTCGTATCATTGGCAGAGCTGTCTTATTCATCCTTACTTTTTCTCATGTGACGATTCACATAATACATAATTGCAAAAATAAGCAGATAGAAAAAGGAAAGGAGCATCAGTGTATTAAATTTCTCGGATCCTGTTCCATCTGCAAAAAATACCGGTCCCAAGCCAAACCAGGATATTAAAACCAATATAATGACCAATACCACATTAATAATTCTTCTAGCCACAGAACATACCTCCATCATATTCAAATATTATTGATAGTATGTCCAGAGTTTACAAATTAAAATTGATAGGATGTATACTTTTGGGGAAGTATCTTCTCTTTTCATAATTTGATAGCAATCATAATATCTTCTTCCTTTGTAATGCACCTTTTTAGTATTAATCTTACGGTTCGATTAGATTCAAATAATAACAAATAATTTTAGCTTTGTTTACTTTTTATATCTCATCAAAGTGTATCTTCAGCATAAAATCCTCTGATTGAATTTGTACACCTTCGGAAGATATTTCACACTCCATATATTTTTGAGCTAATTTATTACTTTCAGATTGTTTTTAGAAGATCTTTAATCAAGATTGGATTGTCAATACGATTACATAAAATTCTGATAATCGATCCAGTTCTCCTTGAGAAGCTTCGGTGTATCCAGCCCGTAAGGACAATGATCCTTACAATGGTTGCAGTTGATACATTCATCGATCTTTTTCATCTTTTCCTTCCAGCTGTCATTCAGATACACAGAAACCGGGGCACGGCGTATCATCAGGGACATTCTAGCAGAGGTTGGTATATCAATCTCTGCGGGGCAGGGCAGACAATAACCGCAGCCCCTGCAGAAATCCTTACTCAGTTCATCCCTGTCCTGCTGGATGACTGCCTGTAATTCCTCGGTAAGTGTCGGAGAATTATCAATGTAGCTGATAAATTCCTCCAGTTCCTTTTCTCTCTGTATGCCCCAGATTGGCAGTACATTATCATACTGTGCCAGATAAGCATAGGCAGCCGCAGAGTTGGTAATCAGACCACCGGAGAGAGCCTTCATGGCGATAAAGCCGATGCCCTTTTCCCTGCAGAGATTTACCAAACCGATTTCCTTCTCCGTAGCCAGATAACTGAAAGGGAACTGAATTGTCTCATATAATCCGGATTCAGCTGCTTCCATCGCTACCGGCAGACGATGATTCGTGATACCGATATGCCTTATCATCCCTTTTTCCTTAGCTTCAAGCATTGCTTCATACAACCCGCTGCCATCACCCGGCTTCGGACAGAAGGCAGGATTATGGAATTGATAAATATCCAGATAATCCGTCTGCAATAATTCCAGGGAAGTATCTAACTGCCTCCAGAATTCCTCCGGTTTGGTTGTCATAGTCTTGGAGGCAATATAAATCTTGTTTCTGACATCGCGGAGGGCATAACCAAGCTTCTCCTCACTGTCTGTATAAAATCTTGCGGTATCAAAAAAGGTGATACCGCTCTGATATGCTTTTCTTAATAAACCTGCTGCTGCTTCTTTACTGATTCTCTGAATCGGAAGGGCTCCGAAGCCATTACGATTCACAACAATTCCTGTCGTACCTAGTTTTACCTGATCCATTGTAATCCTTCTTTCCGTGATGTCTGCATGCCGCATTGGTTATCTGAAGGTGATCCTACTCCTGTAAATTACCCCAGATTGTCTCTAATGAGGTAATTATAACATTATTCGTATCTGATTTAAAGGAGTGAATCCAATCCGGCTGCTTCGGTAAATCCGCCGATGGATCCCCGAACTGCGTATATTCGCCAAAGTCCTCCTTAACAACCTTAATTCCCTGTAGCGCCCACCATTCCTCATCGGTTAATCTCTTATCACTGTTAAATTCATAGAAGGAATATACCGCGCCTCTGGATAAATATAGCTTCCCATCATACGGAACAACTACATAAATGTCATCAAAATATCCGGTAGCCAAAGATACATAGATATTATTGCTGGTTGCAATATCGGTTACCAGCATATCCGTCGGATCCTTCGTGTAAGGATCACCGGTTACTCCCGTGAGCACATCCATCATAACTTCCTCCATGGTTCCGCCGCACCAGAGTAGCTTTTTAACCTCATCATCATTCAGAGGTTCATTCTTTAATTCTTTGATGGAGCATTCAATTAACAGATTTAAGAATTCCTTATAGGTATCAGCTCCCTTTTTCAGATTCTCATTCAGCATCCCTTTGTCCTCAAGCACGGAGCTGGTGAAGTCCGTGAGGTATAGCAGCTTATAATACAATTTAACATCCGGCTCCACATACTGCTGGGCTGCGGTGGCAAGAGGTCCTCCCATCTCAGCCATTGCCTGTTTTCCATACAGAACCGTATCGTGCTTCAGCTCCGTATAGCTTCCCAGTGCAGTATTTAAGGATTTATATTTCCAGGCATCTGTCGTCATGAAGAAGGGCATTCCGGAATTCTTATCGTATTCAGTCAGTACTTCCCGGAGGGAGGATAGCCATCCGCTGTAAAGGTTCGTATTCCAGTATACGGAATTAAATACGGATACCTCATCCTTCAGCTGCTGGTATTTCTGCGTATAATCCGGCCAGTTGTCCTGTGGCTTATATACATTCTTAAGAAGCCCCTCAGCTGTGGTACTTCCGAATACACCCATGACATCCAGTGCTGTGGGTATTGGTCTCTTAATCGGATCCATCAGTGTCTGCAGGATATCACTGTCCAGGACGTAACGCTGCCCCATGAAACGGAATTGCTTTCCTGTCGGAATGGTTGAATTGATCACCTTACCCTGAATCTGAGGCTCCGGAAGCTTTTTTACTGCTTCCGTCAGCTTATCACGGTATTCGGGATCATTATAGATATTGGGGTCTTCTGAATCCCCATAAACTGAATTTCTGAGACCATTCATAGTAAATACATTGACATCATCAGATAGGCCAACATATTGAGCAGTCGGCTGATAAATGTCGGACCAAAGCTGTGCGTCACTGGTTGTCGTTGAATCAGAATCTGCAACAGTTGTGTAGGTGATTAACAGCGCCTGAAGGACATTGTCATAAAGTATCTCATCATTTTTAACAAATGCGAGGGGTGAATATCCAAACCACATCATCGCCTTAAAATATCTGCTCAATTCCTCACTTCTGGTGTAGTGGCCTCTAACAGTGAACTGGGAATAATCCAGCTCCACCTGGAACAAAGGTGACATGTGGATTCCATCTGCTGCCTGGATAAGCTCATATTCCTGCTTTGCAAGATCTATCATATCCGCATCTATGGAGGCTGCAGCGTCTGTTTGGAATACAGCATCGGTTGATTGCAGCATCAGCATCCTGGCTACGAGGAAATATGCAATATTTTTCCTCTGCAGATCCAGCAAATCCGTATCCGTCAACCGCTTCATCAATAAAGCTGATTTATCCAGCATCTGTTTCGTCATTGTGTCCAGATCCTGATAAAGGTAATTTGTTTCTATACCCATCAGAGATTTGTCATAAAATTGATGATACAAATGCAGCACGGAGTCAGAGGTTACAAAGTTTGGAATACCTTTATATTCATTATCGTCATAGACATAATTAACTCTGGTATTCATACTCGGAAGTACGACAAAGCCATTATTCACCAGCATCTGCTTCTGTTCCTCGGTGAAGCCGGCGAACTGATTTATATTTTCAATGTTGGATAAATCCTTAGCAACAGAATAAGGCTCCACCTTTGCTTCGTAAGCAGGCTCCTCGTAGGTGGGCTGCTCCAGATCTACTGTCTGAATTACCGACCAGGCCTTATTCAGTGTCAGCAGTTGAGTAACAACATCTCCCTTAATATATGCCTCTGCTGACTCAGTGATATCCGGTCCTTTCGTAATCTGAGCTGTATTATCCTTAGTATTCTGATTTGCTCCATCATTACCTTTTTTACTCTGACACCCCGTCAAAATTAGGCATAAGCATAAAATAATTGCCACAATACGTTTCATAAAAAATCCCCTTTCAGCCGCTTAACGGCTCCCTCATATCGTCTTTTTGTTTCAATACTAATCAATTACTACTCTTCTGATGCAGTTTCTACTATTTTACCATCCAGAACGGTTAAAAACGCAGTTCGCTTGTACTTCTTATCATAAGTAACCTTCAAAAGGTTCTCTTTCATAATCGTAAGCGCTATGATGTCCTTATAGCTATCACTCTCAGCCAGTTTTACAAATCCAAAGTCAAACCAGTAATAGATACTAAGCTTTTCCTTCTTTCCTCCTGCCTGTTCAGTAAATATAACCTCACTCCCCGGAATGGGCAGCAGATCGCCCACATGAAAATCAATCCACTCCCCGGTGAATGCAGATCCGGTCCATTTCTTCGTAAGTATCCCATTCTCATAATTGAAGACAAACAACCGGTTCTTTAATACCGGATCATAATGTGCTGTCTTATTCACCGCTGTCAGGAGCTCCTGAGTACCATCCCCATCCACATCTGCAGCTTCTATTTTCCAGGGATGCAGCTCCTCAAAGTCATTCTCATACACACGTTCCCATCTGCTTCCCTTCTGCTCCAATACTACGAGAAGATCACCATAATCCCTGCGTCCTTTCCTGCTAATGATAAGATATGCAGATGCTCCCTCCTTAACTCCATCGATGATGGATTCACCTTTATGAAGAGCTGGTTTCCATTCCTTCCACACGGTTGCCGATGGAGATACGAAAGACTTTCCTATCATCACTGCTATTACGGTTAGGACCGCCATAAAACCTATACCTAAAGCAATCCAGATACATTTCTTCCACTTTCTCATAGAAACCTCTTTCAACAGTATCTTTACCATTGTGAAACAATCTTTACATATTTACTTTTACTTTATTAAATTATTTTTACTTTTTTAAAGATAACCATATTTTACCACCAATGGGAATAAAAAAGCAATGTAGTATCCTGTTCAAAAAAAGTAGCAGGATTCTCATCCTGCTACCATGTCTATTACTATTAAATTAATATCTTCTGCCTTGATTTCTGTTTCCGCCTCTATTATCTCTGAAACCGCCGCCATTATCTTTCTGCTGCTTTTTTGCCTTTCTGCAGTTTGGACATCTTACAGGCTCATTATCAAAGCCTTTCTCCTTGTAAAATTCCTGTTCTCTCTCAGTAAATACAAACTCGGCTTTACAATCCTTACATACGATTACCTTATCTGCCATACCATAACCTCCTTTAATCCTTGCATAAAATAATAATAACCTTAAGAAACATTTGTTCCAATAAATTAAAGGGGTTGTTAGATATAACATCAATCCAAATTAATATATGGGAATATACTGATTATAACACCAGTAAATTTATTATTCAATGTCAACCTTATGATTCCACACATATACTTCCATATGCTTTAAAATTATATGTATAATTGATACCATTTCTCCTGTCAATTCTATCATGCTTCCTTCTCCAGAAGCGCCTTCAGATTACGCGGCAAGGAATGAAGGTAACCCATCAGATCGAGCTGTTCAAGCTTGTGCCTCATTTCCCCCGGTAATTGGTCTTCTTTCACTCCTAAAAGCAGTAACTTGGTTTCTTCTTCCGTAAACTCTACTGGTCCGATGATATAATTCATATACTTCCTGTTATGGGGACAAATCTCCTGACAGATGGTGCAGCCGACAACTGCATTATGGGAGGAGGGTGATACCCAGTCAGGGAATACCATATCCGCTCCTGCTTCGTTCATAACGGTCAGGCAGCGTTCGTTATCAATCAGAAAATGATCTTCCCGGATTGCCTTGGTTGGGCAGTTTGCAATGCATTTCCTGCAGCTGTCACAGGTTTCCATCACTTTTGCTTCATATTTATCTTCCGCTTCTACCTCCAGATCGGTGAAAAAGGGAATCAGATTGATATTGCAGCCCATACCTTCCACATAACAGATGTTATTCCTGCCGTATCTTGCCAGACCGCTTTTGGCTGCCAGGAACTTACGTGGCAGCTGTGATGCCAATGCCATATGCCTGTTATCGGAGTTCAAATAATTCTTAAGATAGCCTTCGATTCTTCCGGGTGCAGCAAAATAATCATAATAACCGGAAGGTAACAGATGGGAAAGCTTTTCGCCGTTATGGTTAAAATATATTCGGACGGCAGGACTCGGTGTTGCAATAACAAGGATGGACCGGATTGGGAAATCCACCTCCGGCAGCTTATAGGAGAACATCTCGTTCACAAGATATTTCTGATAATTGTTTAAGGCATACTTTTGGTTCAGCTCCTGCATCTCCTCCTGTAATTCCTTCAACAGGCTGATTGGCACAAGCTTCGCTTTATCGCCCTGTTCTTCAATGATACTTAACAAATGCTTTACCATGCTTCATTTACCACCCGGTGATGCCAACAGCTTTCATGGCACCAACCTCCTTTCGGATTATGCTTATTTATTAGGTTAATTTTATACACTTTTCTCACTTTACTTTCTTGCGATTTCTAGCGATAACAAATGTTTTTTCACCTATTCATATCGTGATTGATATTTTCAGTATACCTCATTCGAACATGTGTATCAATATTTATTTCCATTTACTTGCAAAATTAGTTAGAATGTCGAACGTATCTCGTGAATAAATCGGATCCCATATATTATACTTAACAAATATCAGATTTTGTTTATGGCATCCGGTTTGCTC
Source organism: Mobilitalea sp. (assembly GCA_035564175.1). Lineage (GTDB taxonomy): Bacteria > Bacillota > Clostridia > Lachnospirales > Lachnospiraceae > Mobilitalea. The sequence goes on along the minus strand of DATMUM010000030.1, from coordinate 443 downwards.
ATAGGATACTTTTGAAGAAGCAAATCGTTTACGGCACATGATTGAGATTGCGTCACAGCGCGGCTTATGATTAGCGGGAGTCTTCTCTGATAACTTATCGAGAGCAACGTATAAGGTATACATCCTTCTATGCAATTAATTGTGAGAAGTATGCTACATTCACCGGAATAAAGCAATAAGACGTATTATAGTAATGTTGCTTTTATGAAAAGTCAAATTATAGATTATCTACATAACGTTACATTATATGTCAAATATTTGCATATTACAAGACTGTTTTAATTATTTATACCTATTATAATATACTGGAGAGTCAAAAGTTTTTAACCCTAAGAAGCCTGCAAATCTTTTGTAATATCAGGCTTTTCCTGCTTCTCCAGAATAAATCGTGTTATGCTTAAATCAGGCCTTTTAGCCATAATGCGAAAAATATTTTGTCGTAA
>DATMUM010000029.1:0-3759 GCA_035564175.1 Mobilitalea sp. | reverse complement strand
CGGCTGGTCGCAAATGCCTTGCATTTGCTGCTCGCCCATGCGTCCTGCCTGCCGTATCCGGCTAAATCCGCCATCCATGGCGGATTTGCCTCACCTTGGTACTGCATTCACCATGTACCGCTAAGTCGCTTCATCAAGCATCCATGCAGCCGTCCCGCCACCCTGTCCCATCCCTGTTCTACTGGGAGTGTCCCGAATTTTGTATTTTTTCTTAAGCTAATAGTTAATATGTTTTACATAATATTTATTCCAAGATAATAAAATGGCATTCCTGAGGCGTCAGTAAAATTACGTATATTATGGATTTTATTCGTTATAGATAATAAGAAGGAATATATTATGTAGTCAATATTTAACTTTAAACTGAATCACGGCATTCAATTAAGTTTTTTATGTTTTGAACCATTTCTAATTCTTCGTTTGTTAATGTCATTTCATTATCGAAAGATACTTTAAACGGCAAATTAGAAGTTTTGCATTCATTAATAATGTCGCTTAGTTCAGTATAAGATTCAGAAAGCGTAATGCAACCTAAAGAAGTATTTTTTGAAAATATAGCCGTTTTTTTAACCGATGGATTCAACCTTGAATAATGCTTGATGGTTATTATTGGCTTTATTAAATCAACATCTTCCTGTTCAATATCAGTTGCAACATCGACTGAGTACCACTTATTTTGTATCTTTTCTTTCTTTGATTTATTCCTTTTAAATTTTATTATACCCTTTGGAAGATTCTTATTTTGAAGTTGTAAGTGTTTATATCTATCAACTCGTATCCAAACATATAGAAGTATATCTACAGTTAGTACAATAGTAGCATATGGTAATCCTTCCTTTGGGTTTTTAATTAGCATTGCCACTATAGGGGGTAAATGCTGTTTGTAAAGTGGGCATACTAAACATATGATTAGAAAAACTAAACATATAAGTAAATCTCTACGTCTATAAAATATAAGTAGTCTATTCCGCTCATTTTTATTTCCTATATGCTTCTTGTCGCTCCTATTCATATTGCTTTTATACTCCTTAAATTATACTCACATTCAACGTTTGTGATGGATAACAAGTGAGACACCTTAAGTATATGTCAAATTATATCAGAGATATAGAAAAATTTACATCATTTATGAGGTACGGTTCACGGCAAATAATCCCAAACATAGCCAAGTAGCTATTTGGGGTAATGGGAGCATCCATGTCACCAAGGGCAAAGTAGCCCCCATTATATGGCAATTTCAAGAGGTATCCTTTCATTCATATCCAAGTTAAAATGTCCATATGGATTAATATGAGTGTAGATAAGTGGTGTGAGTGCCCGGAAGTCTTCTGGTGTCATAAGGTCATACCACTTTTTTTGCCTTAAAACCTCCTGAATCATCAGGGTATTTATATACACAAGGCAATTTTGCAGCAAATGGAGGCATAGAACGGCAAGCTCCTGATCTTCAATTCGGTTTGTAGATATTTCTCCACTCTTACCATAGAAAATAAAGCTGTTCGCGGAATTCCAGTTTTCTACTACATTAAGTCCCTCATGAATTTCCATCCTTAATTCTTCGGAGTTTAGATACTCACAAAGAAATATAGTTTTAATTGCCTTCCCCAATTCAGCAAGGGCAAGGTATGTCGGGTGTTTAAGGTTATTTCTGGTAAACCTTTTCATTATTGCTTCTGTTTCAGCAGTCCCAAGGCGCAGTGCTGTAGCATATTTAACCATCTGATCGTACTGCTGCCGTATTAAGTCCCAATTTATAGGCCGTGTAAGAATAGGCTGTAAATTCGGGTATGCGTCCGTCATTTCAGAATCAGGACGGTATAGCTTTTGGGAACCTATATTCTTTAGCCGTGGCATAAGATTAAAGCCCAATAGATGGCAGAATGCAAAGGCGACTTCGCTTTGACCATGCGTATCAACATAGTTCTTTTCAATCTCCATATCCGTACAATGCTTTAAAAGCCCTTCAATCATAGCTGAGACTTCGGATGATGAACATGATTTCAGTTGTGAATATATACATGCAGAATTTTTCTCAACATGCCAATATATCATCACGCCCACGGCCTCGATAGCGAATATGCCATTCAGTCATGAGGTTCTGGTCCCAGGCTCCAAACTTTTTACTATCCGAAGCACAGGTTGTTGTGCCTTCTCCCCAAATATCCTGTACCCGCGAGGCCAGGATTGAATTAACTACTGAAGATATTGCATTTCTAAGGTTGTCCTTATTTATGAATTTACGTCGAATATAAAGTAAATCTTGATGTGTTTCTCCGTGGTTTCCGGCTGAAACGCGTTTTAAACCTGTATTAGTCCCTAAACCATACAGAGCCAATATCAACCGTTTTTGGATAGTGGCTCGATCAAGTCTTTCATGTGTGGCAACGGTTTTGAACTGCTCAGTAAAGTTCAATCTTAAATCGGCTTCCTTAAGTACATCAAGCAAGTTTGTCATGGGCCAATAGCGCATAAGCTCTGCCTTAAGCTTTGTCAGGTTCACAGGTTCCGGCTGAGCATCACTTGGGGATATGGTAATCCAACCGTTTCCCCTATCTGTTAAACGGACTTTCGGGTTCACGGGTATACCAATATCCAACTTCGATAAGCCATCATACATGGCCTGCTTGATATTGTTTATAAATTCTTCGGCATCCAAAGGCTGTTTTAATGCCCTGTAGTTTTCCTCCCTGTGATCCTCAAAGTCAGTCGGCAGGTCTTCATCAGGATTCCTATAACGGTCAGCGCCGACTACCCATATTTCCTTGCAGCGTAGTTTATCTCTCAGTGATTGTAGCGCAACAATCTCATAATTCATACGGTTTATGCGTTCGATCCCTTTTTCTTCGTCCTTTTCAATAACGGATTCCTTCATGCCAGAGCGAATGACACCTTCAAGGGGAATATCCTCAGATTCAGAGAAATAGTGAGAACCAATATCATAATACTTTCTGATAAGTGCTAAAGCCTTTATTACTGGCTGGTGTATTTCGTTATTTGAACGGAATTCCAAGGTGTCCAGCAATTCAGGAACCATGCGCCTGTAATGAGTTCCATAAGATGCTCGCATTATTGTATAGACTTTTTGGCGGTACTGAGCCCCAGTACTCTTAAACTCCTTCACCAATGCTCTTAAGGTGTTTTCGCTTACAACCGGATATAAAACCTTTCTGATTATCTCATCGGGATTATTCAAAGCAGCGTCAGCCATTTGGAAAAGTATATTGGTCTTTCCGTTTACTTTCCTGAAGTCGTTTATAAGCTCCTTTTCAACTCTCTTTTCGGCCCTTACACTTATTCTATGGATAATCTGGATGAGAAGCTCAATGAGGTTATCGGTTATTTCCCTGCATCTGAGCCAGAAGAAGGCTGCAAGAATGGTATACCTCACATGCTCAGGATGCCGCCGCAGTTCCGGGAGCTTTTCGGATACCGCCCTAAGTTTATACCGTTTGACTATTTTATTAGGAACACTGTTAAAAAGGTTATCAGGCAGACCCAGTTGCTGAATTGTCCTGAGTTTCGTTATCTCACGGAATACGCTTTCAAGTCCAATACGTCCAGGGTCAGCCCGTAATTCGCTGAAAGACATTGCATCGCCATCAGTATTGTAATCTATCTCAGTTTCATCATAAGTGGCTAGGCTGCTTATAAGATCATCCATTCTTGTAATGGAATCTTTAGAAAGTCTTTTATATGTTTCCTGAAAAAATTGATTTTCAAAGGCAAACACAGCAGATTTGGTTATTCGGTCAATACGGT
>DATMUM010000028.1:0-48254 GCA_035564175.1 Mobilitalea sp. | reverse complement strand
AGTAAATATTCTAATATTGAGTTGTTTGCAGATTACATTGTGACAGATACGGATTATACTCTTGCCGATAAGGTATCCAAGTCAATCAAGGATAAGATTTCAGAAGAAGCATATGAGATGGCTTGCGGGGTAGCTTTGTCCGATCATCAAGGTAAAGCTGACCTGATTTACCGGTTCCTGATCCTTGGTTTTTCCGTGGGCAGCAGTATAACGGAGCATTTAAGCAATGAGGTTGTTAATCAGGTTTTCCGAGTGAATAAGTATGTGAATAATGAAGCACACCATCTTTTCGGTTTTGTGCGTTTTTCAGAACAGGAGAATGGCTTATTAACATCAGTCATCCATCCGAAGAACAATGTACTGACCTTAATAACACCCCATTTCGCAGATCGGCTGCCGCAGGAAAGATTTCTGATATATGATGGTAACCGAAAGCTTGCAACCTTTCATATCCCAGGCAATTCGTGGATTCTTGCGCAGGTTCCTGAGATTGACCAGGCTCGCTTAGACGAGATAACCATTAAAGAAGATGAATATCGCGATTTATGGAAAGCTTTTTTTGATCATATAGCAATTAAGGAAAGAATAAATCCTAAGCTTCAGCGTAATAATCTGCCGCTGCGCTTCCGCGGGGATATGACAGAATTCCAGAATACCAAATAAAATAATGATAAAATATCATAAAAATCAATGAAAAACTTTGAAATATAATCCAGGATTAACTGAAAACACATTTAAAAATATGCATAATTCATTTTAACAGAGAGATACTAAGCATGTAATATGATAAAATTTTATAGGAGGAGTATCATGAGAAAGAAACTGGCTATGTTAGTATGTATATGCTTAGCAGCATCTTTAGTTTTCAGTGCATGTGCTACAACCACAAAGAAGAATACTACAACCAACAAAACAACAACTATACCAACTGTTACCCCTAGACCTACAACAGGTACAACCGGAACAACTGGAACAACTGGAACGACAGGTACAACAGGAACGACAGGTACAACAGGAATGACCGGAACAACCGGAACAACTGGAACTACAGGAACAACTGGAACTACCGGAACAACTGGAACTACAGGTACAACTGGAACGACAGGAACGACAGGTACGACTAACAGAACGACCGGAACAACAGGAACTACAGGAACTACAGGTACAACCGGAACAACCGGAACTGGTACAACTGCAACTGGTACAGGAACAGGTACAACTGCAACTGGTACTGGAACAAGATAATACCATTTATAAAGAATAGGCAGGGTCATTTGATTTGTCCCTGCCTATATTTTTATTCATGATTAGGGAATTGGCTCGCTAATTCTATTTTGTTTTTTTGTTTTTTGCACATGTTTTGCATATTCCACTGATCTGTATCTGATGTTCTTTAATGATAAAGCCTTCTTCCTCCATGGCATTTTCGAGCTCATGAATTGGGCATAACGGTAGATGAAATACTTTCTTGCAGTCATCACATATAACAAAGTGTTTATGTTCATTTTTGGTAGCCTTGATTCTATAAAATACTTCGCTGTCATTCAGATGATACTTATCGATTAAATCCTGGCTTAGGAGAGAGTCAATATTACGATATATCGTGGATTTTGCAATCCTGGGCAGCTGAATTATGATCTGAGTGTATATTTCGTTAATCGATAAAGGACGATCAGCTTCCTTAAGAATTGTTAATATGATTTGTTTTTGTTTGGTGTTTCTCTGGCTCTCCATGCCGTACCCCTTTCTTCGGATTTACTTATGAAAATATTATTTCATATTTATAACAGTTATGGTTATTTCTGAATGTTTCACCATACCGATGCATTCCTACCCGCTCTGCCAGATGAATGGAACGATCATTGTCAGTATCGATGACTGCGACAATTCTATGAATATGCAATTCGCTATAACAGTACTTTATAATTTCGGATACGAATTCATAGGCATAACCATATCCCTGGTATTTTTTATCCAGAAGATATCCGATTTCATAAATATTCTCGCCATCCAGCTGTTTGAATTCAATTCCGCAGCGTCCAATCAAGCATTGCTTGCTTTTGAGATAGATTCCCCATAAACCAAAGCCATAAAAATGATAGATATTTTCAATATAAGTCTTATGCTTTTCTCTCTCCTCATCGAGGTTGCCGCTAAAGCCTTCGATATATTGTCTGTTATCCGGTGACTGGCAGATTCGATACATTTCATCATAGTCCTCTAAGGGAATTTCTTTAACGATACAATGCTCTGTTATCAGGATGGATACCGGCTCCATATGGGAATATTGATATACCTGATTGACGAATGGATAATCTACCTCATCAAATCCTTCGACTAACATATCAGCTTTTCTTAGATCCTGGTTGCCAGAATTAGGATTAATAAATCCGATGCAAGCCATTCTTGCAGCCGCAGCGGCAGTAACGCCATGATGAGAATCTTCGATTACAAGGCATTCGTCAGGCTTCACATCCAAGCGTTCGGCCGCTAATAAAAAGATATCCGGTGCTGGCTTTGGATGAGCTACCATGGAACCGGATACATAACCTTGAAAATACCTTTTGATCTGAAGGGATTCCATGACCTCTTCGATAGCAGCTGCCGGAGAGGAGGAGGCAATGATTAATTTGGTTCCGTTCTCGTGCAGATTTTTCATTAGATCAATGATATAGGGAATAACGATATGGCCTTCTTCCCTAAGAAGCTTATCCTTCATATCATCATTCGCTTTCCATAATTCATCCGGTGTAGCCTGTATATGAAAATCTTCAATCATTTTCTGACACATATAATAAGTTGTACTTCCGATAAATTTCTGAAGATAATCCATCGAAACATCAACGTTGTATTGCTTTAGGGCTAGAATGGCGGCTTTTGCGTGCATCGGTTCACTGTCGATGATAACGCCGTCCATATCGAATACAACTGCTTTTAACAAAGATAAATCCTCCATTCATGAAAATAACTATAGTATACATCTTTTCTTATAGCCTTTCAAGCCAGCAAATATCATTACTTAATCGCCTTCAGGGCAAATGTCGGTTGAAGTTGGCGGCAGTGATTGATATAATATAATTTGAATAACTGAAATTACATCGGATAAATAATGAAAAAAGCGGATGTATAATACAATCCGCTAGTTTCGATTTAATACTTTTTCAAAGAAGAGTCCGGCCAAAAACCATGCCGGTGCATAATCAAGTCTTACAACTCCTTTGTAATTTAATTTAGCTTTGCTGTAATCCCAAGGACATGCACCAAATTTTTTCAGAATTACACCACTGGCGAATTCTGCAGAATAGATTAATAGTGCGTAAACACCTCCTCGAAGCAGTGCATTCTTGCTTTTCAGCTTATTACAGACAGGGGTCAGACATGCAGCCATTCCGTAGATGGGAAACATCCATACGGAGGTATGGCAGGTGAGCGTCTTGTCCGTGTGTTTACGAACAGAATCAAAGCCTGTCCAAAGACATTCCATGCACCAACCGCTAAGTCCACAGATAAAAAAATTTTTAACGAAACATTTTACCATAATCATAGTATATACAGTTGCAATCCTGCTATTCGGAAATGATAACTTAATTATCGTTAATCATCAGGATAAACAGGCATCTGAAGAAAGAAGGATTTTATGGAAATTGAACGCAAATACGAAGTGAATAAATTACCAGGTGATTTATCGCAGTATAAATTTAAGAAAATTGAGCAAGGTTATTTATGTCATAATCCAACAATCAGAATTCGCAAATCCAATGATGATTATATTCTTACTTATAAATCAAAGCTTGGGCTTCAAAAAGTAGAAGAAGGCAGTGCCTTAATTCATCACGAGGTAGAGCTTCCCCTAACCCAGGAAGCCTTTGAGGTATTAAAGGTGAAAACTGACGGCAATTTTATTACTAAAACAAGATATTTGATACCGATTGAAAACGGTTTGACAGCGGAACTCGATATTTTTAAGGACAATCTGGAGGGCCTTGTCTTTGCGGAAGTAGAATTTCCTGATGAGAAGACTGCGAACGAATTCATTCCTCCGGATTGGTTTGGCAGAGAGCTTACCTCGGACAAACGCTTCTCAAATTATCAATTATCCAAAATAACCGGATTTCATGAACTTAATTTGGAGCCATTTTCAAATCAGACCAGCAAGAAATAAACGAATCGGATTATATGCTCCGACAACTACTTATGTTTATTTATGAAACAGGGATATGAACCGCAGGAAGGTAAATACTATATCGTGTAATAGGATCAATAACTTATGGTTAGGAGGATATTATGCCTAAGGACAGTCAGCCGGACAATAAAAGAGCACGAAATAAAAAAGCAAAAGGTCAGACACCGATCACCAAAGAAAATCAGAACAAGAATAGTAATTCGAAGCGACAGTCAATCGAAAATAACGATGTGTAGTTACCACCAGTCAGATAGGAGGAAATGATGTCTAAAGCGGGAATGAGAAGGCCGGATGCTGCAGAGCCTCATGGAACTGAGGGCAGGCAGCATATGCATGTACAGAAGAATGAAGCGGAACCGGTTCCTGAGATACAGGGAAAAGCGAAAGCAGCTCATGAGAAGGCTCAGCCCTACCGTGTACCCAATCATGAGCCGAAATGATTAAGGCCACAGAACAGATCGATAGTGTTACGCTATTTCATGAAATAACAGAACATCTGCTGACAGATGAAAAACCTTCGCAGTATATGAACCTTATATCAAAGAAGGAAGAGCTGCAGGGATTTCCGTTCCATCTGTTGTGGAGACAGAAGACTACGGAACAATCGAAAAAATATCATCCGGAAGGCAGTGTATGGAATCATACCATGCTGGTACTGGATGAAGCTGCGGTTGTAAGTGATCAAAGCAAGGATCCTGAGGTATTCATGTGGGCGGCGTTGCTTCATGATATCGGTAAACCAACAACTACCCGGGAAAGAAAAGGAAAAATTACCTCCTATGATCATGACCTTGAGGGTGAGAGATTAAGCATCGAATTCTTAAGGGTGTTTTCCTTAGAGGAAGATTTCATTAGGAGTGTAGCCTCCCTGGTAAGATATCATATGCATATGCTTTATATCCTGAAGGGACTTCCCCATGGCGATCTCAAGGGACTGTTAAGGGATGTGGACATCCATGAAATTGCACTGCTTTGCAGATGCGACAGGCTGGGAAGAACCGGAGCGGACCGGTTAGCTGAGGATGAGGAATATAGGGAATTTCTGCGAATTCTGCAGCATCGCGGCAAGTGATGTAAATCGATAGAAAATAATAGTGAATACAGGAATTATAGTAAAACAAGGCTTATTTCAAGAATTATTGTATATTTATGCAAATAGCTGATAATTTTAATGGTTATTTATTAAATATCACAATAACAACCGAAAAATAAGCCTTGTTTTCATTTTGAAATCAAAGTAATTAATAATTGATGAGATGATAATATATTACATTTGACGAAAATAGTATGCAAAGTTTATTCACAAAAAATTTGCTGGATTTTTTAATCTATGTACCGTATAATGATAGCTAGTATCTATAAATTAAGTATTTGTACATTTATTTGCATCTAGTTAGTTTCAAGAAAGAGGTTAGTCGAAATGGTGGGAAACTATATTTATACAATCACAAAAAAGGAAAAGCTGTCTGATACTATCTATCTTATGGATATAAAAGCCCCCAGAGTTGCTAAGAACTGTTATCCTGGGCAATTTGTCATCGTTAAGATAGATGAAAAGGGAGAAAGAATTCCTTTAACGATTTGTGATTATGATAGGGAAGCTGGTACGGTTTCCATCGTTTTTCAGGCAATTGGGTCTTCAACTCAGTTAATGTCCCAATATGAAGTGGGGGAAGCATTTCGTGATTTTACAGGACCTTTGGGCCATAGGTCAGAATTGATTGATATGCCAAGGGAAGAATTATCGAAATTAAAAATATTATTTGTCGCTGGTGGTGTTGGTGCTGCTCCTGTATATCCACAGGTAAAATGGATGAAGGAAAATGGCTATGATGTTGACTGCATCATAGGTGCCAGAAACAAAAGCTTGATTATTTTAGAAGATAGTATGAAGAACTTTGTGAAAAATCTTTACATAACCACGGATGACGGTTCCTATGGCTTTAAGGGAAATGTGAATGATTGTATCAAGGATCTTGTTCATAATCAGGGCAAGCATTATGATTTGGTAATTGCGATAGGCCCGATGATCATGATGAAATTTGTCTGCATCTTAACAAAGGAGTTAGGAATCAGGACAATTGTAAGTATGAATCCTGTTATGGTAGACGGTACCGGTATGTGCGGTGCCTGCAGACTGACCATCGGCAATGAAGTTAAGTTTGCCTGTGTGGACGGTCCGGAATTTGACGGTCACTTAGTTAATTTTGATGAAGCGATGAAGAGGCTCCAGATGTATAAAACGGAAGAAGGTAAAGTAGTTCTGCGCCAGAAAGAGGGGGCTACCCACCATCATCCGGGCTGCGAATGTCATGAGGAATAATCGGACAGGCAGCATGGAGTTTGCATAAATGTTTGGGATGCACCATGCTCTCAAATTGTGGAGGAATAGTGAATGGACATATTGAAGAAAGTTCCTGTCAGGGAGCAGGATCCTAAGGTTAGAGCGAACAATTTTGAGGAGGTATGCTATGGATATAATCTGGAAGAAGCAATGCAGGAAGCTTCAAGATGTATTCAATGCAAGAATCCAAAGTGCGTTGGCGGCTGCCCGGTATCGATTGATATCCCGGGATTTATTAAAGAAATTACAGACAATAATATAGAAGAAGCTTTTCAAGTAATCAGTAAATATTCATCACTTCCGGCTGTGTGCGGAAGGGTCTGCCCGCAGGAAACACAATGTGAGGAAAGATGTATCCGCGGTATTAAGGGCGAGGCTGTTTCCATCGGTAAACTGGAGCGCTTTGCAGCTGACTGGGCGAGAGAGCATAATATCGTGCCTGAGCCGCCGAAGGAGAAGAACGGGAAAAAGGTTGCGGTAATCGGTGCCGGTCCTGCCGGACTTACCTGTGCCGGGGATCTTGCCAAGCTGGGCTATGATGTCACTATTTTTGAAGCACTTCATGAGCCCGGTGGTGTTCTTGTGTATGGAATTCCGGAATTCAGACTTCCCAAGGACACTGTTGTTAAGAAAGAGATTGAGAATGTTATTTCTCTGGGTGTTAAGATTGAAACGAACGTTATTATCGGTAAATCAATTACAATCGATGAACTGATGGAGGAAGAAGGCTTCCAGGCTATATTCATCGGCTCAGGTGCCGGCCTTCCGAAATTCATGGGTATCCCTGGTGAGAATGCCAACGGAGTATTTTCAGCGAATGAATACCTGACGCGCAGCAACCTGATGAAGGCCTTTGACAAAGAGTATGACACGCCGATCATAGCTGGTAAGAAGGTAGCTGTTGTTGGTGGCGGTAATGTGGCAATGGATGCTGCCCGAACTGCCTTAAGACTTGGTGCAGAGGTATATATCGTATATCGAAGAGGCGAGGCTGAGCTTCCGGCAAGAGTGGAGGAAGTACATCATGCAAAGGAAGAAGGCATTATCTTCAAGCTGTTAACGAATCCAAAGGAAATTCTTGTGAATGAAAATGGCTGGGTAAGCGGAATGCGCTGTGTTGAAATGGAACTTGGCGAACCGGATGAATCAGGCAGAAGAAAACCGGTGGAGAAGAAGGACTCTGAATTCGTACTGGATCTGGATACAGTAATTATGTCTTTGGGTACAAGCCCAAATCCGTTAATTTCAACTACAACGAAAGGGTTAGAGACCAATCGTCATAAATGCATCATTGCAGAAGAGGAAACCGGTATTACCTCAAGAGAAGGTGTTTATGCCGGAGGAGATGCAGTAACAGGGGCTGCAACCGTTATTCTTGCTATGGGAGCAGGAAAAGCCGCAGCTGCCGGAATTGACAAGTATTTGAAATCAAGGTGAATAATCTGATTACAGAAGAATGTACGTTGCGGGGAAACGTATTGGAGGACTTATGGAGTATTTAAAGGTTGACCGTTCATTAGGAATTGCTTTTATAACGGCAGCAATTGTTTTATTGGTGCTGCTTATCGTTTATGCTGTCCGTTTTAGAAAAGTGAAGCGTCTGCAAAGCCTGACGTATCAGGAAAATCAAAGATTAATAGAGCGTTTCCACGAATTAGAAGATACTTATCATTCATCGCTTACCACCATTAATGAATTAACGGGGAAATACGAAGAACTGAATAAGAACAAAGAAAGCATGAAGAAGCTGGCTTATACGGACTATCTGACGGAGCTGCCGAATCGTACCGCATTTACGGAAATGCTGGATAATATCATGATAACCCTCCGCAATGAAGAAACCATAGCCATCATGGATATCGATATTGATAATTTTAAGAATATCAATGATTCTCTGGGACATTCCTATGGCGATGAGCTGTTGATTGATGTGACCTACCGTTTAAAACAGGCGATGGATGAAAATGATTATCTGGCCAGAATCGGCGGTGACGAATTTATTGTTCTTACGCAGAATCTTCAGGATACCCTTGAGTTTGAAAATAAAATCAAAAAAATTAAGAATGTATTCAGCTATCCTTTTGTCTTATCCACCAAGGAATATTTTGTTACTGTCAGTATCGGTGTAGCATTTGCTCCGAAGGATGGAAGAACCTCACAGGCACTGATCAAGAATGTTGACTCAGCCATGTATGTAGCGAAAGCGAATGGTAAGAATACTCATGCTTATTTTGATTATTCCTTTAATCAGAAGCTGACCGAGAAAATTGAAACCCAGTCACAGCTTCGTAAAGCGCTGGAAAGAGATGAATTTGTTCTGTTCTATCAGGCACAAATGAATCTTGAGTCAAAGAAGGTCGTGGGCTTCGAAGCCTTAGTCCGTTGGAATCATCCAACAAAGGGTCTGGTATACCCGGATGAATTTATTTATCTGGCAGAGGAAACAGGACTTATTATTCCGATTGGTAAATGGGTTCTCAGAACCGCCTGCCTGCAGCTGAAGCAATGGTCCGAGATTTATCCGGATATTACGATGGCAGTTAACCTTTCCGCAAGACAATTTAAAGATAGAGAGATTGTGAAGCTGGTTTATGATGTAATTGAAGAAACCGGCATTAATCCTAAGAATTTAGAATTAGAGATTACGGAAACAATCGCTCTGGATGATATAGAATATACGATTGCAACCATTCAGGAACTGAAGAAAATCGGTGTAAGTTTTTCTCTTGATGATTTTGGTACAGGCTATTCCTCGATGAATTATTTAAAGAGGCTTCCCGTAAGCAATCTTAAAATTGATAAGAGCTTTTTGAACACGGTCATGGAAGATACCTGTGATCAGAAGATTATCCAGACCATCATTACCTTGGCAAGAAATCTTGATCTATATGTAATAGCGGAAGGTGTAGAGAGCTTTGATCAGGAGAACTTCTTAAAAGAAGCAAATTGCGATAAAGCACAGGGCTTTTTATACAGTAAGCCTGTTCCTAAGGATATGGCAGTGCAGTTCTTAAAGAAGCAGGATATTAATTTATAGCAGATCAAGAGAAGCAGGACATTCATCTATAGCTATATCAATAGGTAGAATTATTATAGAGTCAGGCAAAAGGGGATATTATTGTGGGACGTTCCATCAGAAAGATCAGCATCATATTCATTCTGCTTCAGGCAGTGTTATATGCAGCATTTCTTATGATTGATCTTTCCGGCAGTCATTTTACTTTATCAAGCGGAATTAAATATGGAATTATAGTACTATGCTTTTGTTATGCGCTTTTATCAAAGAAAGGCGCTGACAAAGGCATTCTTTTTGTCCTGAAAGCAGGCTTATTCTTCACGCTGATCTCCGACTTGTTCATCCTTCTTCTGGATATTTATTTCTATGGGGTTCTTACATTTATTATCGTACAACAGTTATATGGTATCCGTATCAGTATGGCGCAATATCCGGTGGGCTGTGCAGGCAGGACAACCTTATTATTACGCAGCTTTCTCATCAGACTCGCCTTGCAGCTGGGCGTTTCGGCTTTGATTTGTATTATTCTTACCGGATTTGGTGTGAGCCTAGAGGGACTTCTGGTGGCGAGCGTGTTCTATTTTATCAGCATTTTTACGAATACCTTAAGAGCATTGAAAGCGGCAGTCATCCATTCCAGGGACAAAGTTCTGAGAATCTTTGCAGCTGGTATGGTGCTTTTCCTGCTCTGTGATATCAATGTTGGATTATTTAATATGACAGGATTTATATCTCTTCCGGATAACGTTTATAACACGATTTATTCCTTTGCAGCTATTCTTATGTGGACCTTTTATGCACCCTCCCAGGTTCTGATTGCTTTGAGTGTACATGAAGTGTAACATAACTTTGCTTCATTCTTCATCGGTAATAGTTCAGCTTATATATTACCCGATTGGAATAATGAATGAAAAACTGTCGTCAATATGTACAAAAATCTGATAAAAGTTTATGTAAATAAATGTAATGTAAATGCTTGCCATTGGCAGGCATTTTTGTTACAATACTTCCATATTCCTAGGAAGCATCTATAAGAGCTCAATGATTATCTGTATGATTATCTGTATTTCAATTCAATTTCTATTCAATTTCAATTCCGTTATCGGAGCAATATCCAATTTACTAATTAAATATAAGGAGGAACCTTAACATGCAACAGGTACTGAAAGAAACAAGCAGTGATTATCAAGCGTTCATCAGTGATATTACTGATATGGTAAAGGAAATGATGGGAGAGGAATACACTGTGCGTATATTCAAAGTAACGAAAAACAATTCGCTGGAGCTGGACAGTCTGGTTTTGTTAAAGGAGGGTAAGAACTTTGCACCTAATATCTATCTGCTTCCATATTATGAAGCTTATATGGAAGGAGTAAGTCTGCAGGAGCTAGCGCAAAGAATTTGCGGAATCTATCAGAGCTGCACAGCACCGCTGACAGGAGATAATTTTCAATATTCCCTCGAAGAAATGAAAGGCAATATTATTTACCGTCTGGTGAATTATGATAAGAACCATAAACTTTTGGAAACGATACCTCACATAAGGTACTTGGACCTGGCTATTACCTTTCATTGTCTGGTACATAATGACGGGGAGGGTATCGGGACAATCCGGATTACGAATGAACATATGGAGCAATGGAATATTTCACTGAAGGAGCTGCAGGCCTTTGCCATTGAAAATACAAGAAAGAAATTCCCGCCAATCCTTAGAAGCATGGAGGAGGTTATTAAGCGGATGATATCGGAAGAATACGGTGATAATGTCCTTTGCGCCGAAATGCAGAATAATCTCTTCCAAGACACTCCCGATCAGCATAAAATGTACATCCTTTCCAATAAAAAGGGCATCAATGGTGCCACTTGTCTGTTATATGATAATGTTCTTTCCGATATCGCCGAGCAGTTACGCTCAGATTTCTTTATTCTCCCAAGCAGTATTCATGAAGTAATCCTGGTTCCCTATGATAAATCCATCTCAAAGGAAGCATTGATGGAGATGGTTAAGGATGTGAACCGAACCCAGGTGGCCAGTGATGAGATTCTCTCCGATAGAGTGTATATTTATTCCAGCGAAAACAAAGCAATTTGCCCGTGATAAATGTTAAATGCTGCAATTATCTTCCTAATTATGTTAAATGATATTGGGTTCATGCAGAATAACTAACATTTTTTATAAGTTTTTTATATTGTTATACATATTTTCTGTTCCAATATTTTTTACAATGTGTTATAATAATGAATTGATGAATAAGAACAGGTATAGACTCTCATCAATTTGGTATCTTTGGTGAACCAATTTCCATGTGCAAAATGGCTGGAGTGTCGAAAATGCTCTGTGAACAAATCAGATATCATATAGAAGACTAATCAAAATTTGCATATTTATATATGTGATATCTGCTTTGCTCACAAGATGCTTTAAGCACTCTGAACAAAATGAATGCATACATATCGGAAACCTTATTGTTTTATTTTTAACAATCTGTATTCGTTTTGCTCATGTGATCATTTACCACAGAAACCAGGTAAAATTTTAAGGAGGACATTTCAATGGCAAGGAAAATGAAAACAATGGATGGTAATAATGCAGCGGCTCACGTCTCCTATGCATTTACCGATGTTGCAGCAATCTACCCTATTACTCCTAGCTCCGTTATGGCAGAAGTAACTGACAAGTGGTCAGCAGAAGGCAGAAAGAACATTTTCGGACAAGAAGTTAAGGTAGTGGAAATGCAGTCAGAAGCAGGAGCAGCTGGTACTGTTCACGGTTCTTTAGCAGCTGGTGCTCTAACAACAACTTTCACAGCATCCCAAGGTTTATTACTCATGATTCCCAATATGTATAAAATCGCAGGTGAGTTACTTCCGGGCGTTATCAACGTATCAGCTCGTGCATTAGCTAGCCATGCATTATCCATTTTCGGTGATCATTCTGACGTTTATGCATGCCGCCAGACAGGTTTCGCAATGCTGGCAAGCAGCAATCCTCAGGAAGTTATGGATTTAGGAGCAGTAGCTCATTTAGCAGCAATCAAGGGCAGAGTACCTTTCTTACATTTCTTTGACGGATTTAGAACTTCCCACGAAATTCAGAAAATTGAAACTTGGGATTATGAGGATCTTAAGGAAATGGTTGATATGGATGCAGTTGATGCATTCCGTCGCAACGCATTAAATCCTGAGCATCCGGTACTCAGAGGTTCCGCTCAGAACCCTGACGTATTCTTCCAGGCAAGAGAAGCTTGCAATACATATTATGATGCAGTTCCTGGTATCGTAGAAGAATACATGAATAAGGTTAACGCTAAGATTGGTACTGATTATAAGCTCTTCAACTACTATGGCGCAGCTGATGCTGAGCATATCATCGTGGCTATGGGCTCTGTAAATGATACTATCGAAGAGACCATTGATTACTTAGCAGCTAAGGGTGAAAAAGTAGGTCTTGTAAAAGTTCGCTTATTCCGTCCTTTCAGTGTTAAGCATTTAATTGATGTAATTCCTGCATCTGTTAAGAAGATTACTGTATTAGACAGAACCAAGGAGCCAGGCGCTCTTGCTGAGCCTTTATACTTAGATATCGTAGCAGCATTAAAGGATACCAAGTTCACTAACGTACCTGTATTAAACGGTCGTTATGGCTTAGGTTCCAAGAATACAACTCCTGCACAGATCATTGCAGTATACAAGAACACAGCAAAGAAAACCTTCACTATCGGTATCAAGGATGATGTTACTAACTTATCTCTTGAACTTGAAGCAGCTCCGAATACAACTCCGGAAGGCACAATCAGCTGCAAGTTCTGGGGCCTTGGTGCAGACGGTACTGTAGGTGCTAACAAGAACTCCATCAAGATCATTGGTGATCATACCAACATGTATGCACAGGCTTACTTTGATTATGACTCCAAGAAGTCCGGTGGTGTTACTATGTCCCACTTAAGATTTGGTAAGAAACCAATCAAGTCAACTTACTTAATCACAGAAGCTGACTTCGTAGCTTGCCACAATCCTTCTTATGTAAGAAAATACAACATGGTTCAGGAATTAAAGGACGGCGGTACCTTCTTACTTAACTGCGGTTGGGATATGGAAGAGCTTGAGAGACAATTACCTGGTCAGGTTAAGCGTTATATGGCAGAACACAAGATCAAGTTCTACACTATTGACGGTATCAGCATCGGTAAGGAAATCGGCTTAGGCGGACGTATCAATACAATCCTCCAGGCAGCATTCTTCAAATTAGCTAATATCATTCCAGTTGATGAAGCAGTAAAATACATGAAAGACGCTGCTACAGCATCCTACGGCAAGAAGGGTGAAGCAGTTGTTAAGATGAACCATGATGCGATTGACCGTGGTCTTACAGGCCTTAAGGAAGTTAAAGTTCCTGAGAGCTGGAAGAACGCAACAGATGAAGAAATCCTGATCAAAGTTACAGATGGCAGAAAAGAAGTTGTTAACTTCGTTAATAATATCTTAACTCCAGTAAATGCTCAGCAGGGTAATGACCTCCCTGTATCTACATTCTTAGCTGAAGCTAACGGTACATTACCTCAGGGTTCTGCAGCATATGAGAAACGTGGTATCGCAGTAGATGTTCCTACCTGGGAGCCTGAGAACTGTATCCAGTGTAACTTCTGTTCTTATGTTTGTCCTCATGCAGTAATCCGTCCTGTTGCCTTAACAGCAGAGGAAGCAACAAATGCTCCGGAGATCATGAAGAAGACAGCTATGACAGGTGTTGCTGGTTTAGAATTTGCAATGACTGTATCTGTTCTTGACTGTACAGGCTGTGGTTCTTGTGCTAACGTATGTCCTGGTAAGAAGGGCAACAAGGCACTTGTTATGAAGTCTCTTGATTCTCAGTTAGAAGAGCAGAAGGTATTTAACTATGGTATTAAGTTAGAAGAAAAGCCTGAAGTAGCAGAGAAATTCAAGGATGTTACTGTTAAAGGTAGCCAGTTCAAACAGCCTTTACTTGAATACTCAGGTGCTTGTGCAGGTTGTGGTGAGACACCTTATGCTAAGTTAGTAACTCAGTTATTCGGTGAGAGAATGTATATCGCTAATGCAACAGGATGTTCCTCAATCTGGGGTGGTTCCATGCCTTCCACACCTTATACTGTAAATAAAAAAGGACAGGGTCCTGCATGGGCAAACTCCTTATTCGAAGATAATGCAGAGTTTGGTTTAGGTATGTCACTTGCACAGCAGACTTTAAGGTCCAGATTAAAGAGCAAGATTGAAGCTTTAGCTGAATCTACTGATAAGACAGACATCAAGGAAGCAGCTGCAAGATATGTTGCAACTTACAATAACGGCCGTGAGAACTCTGGAGCTACCAGTGCACTTGTAAGAGCATTAGACGCTTGCGGATGTGCTGAAGGTAAGGACATCTTAAAGGATAAGGATTTCTTATCCAAGAAGTCTCAGTGGATCTTTGGTGGTGACGGTTGGGCATATGATATCGGTTTCGGTGGTTTAGACCATGTAATCGCTTCTGGTCAGGACGTTAACATCTTAGTATTCGATACTGAGATCTACTCCAATACCGGTGGTCAGTCCTCCAAGGCTACTCCAGTTGGTGCAATCGCTCAGTTTGCAGCAGCTGGTAAGGAAGTTAAGAAGAAGGACTTAGCAGCAATCGCAATGAGCTATGGTTATGTATACGTTGCTCAGGTCGCTATGGGTGCTGATTACAACCAGACTATGAAGGCACTTGTTGAAGCTGAAAACTACAACGGACCTTCCATCGTAATCGCATACGCTCCTTGTATCTCTCATGGTATTAAGGGTGGTATGGGAACTTCACAGACAGAAGAGAAGAATGCTGTAGCAGCAGGTTACTGGAACATGTTCCGTTTCGATCCTCGTTTGACTGAAGAAGGCAAGAATCCATTCCAGTTAGACAGCAAGGCTCCTACTGCAAGCTATCAAGACTTCATAAAGAATGAAGTACGTTACAGTGCTTTAAGCCGTCAGAATCCGGAAAGAGCAGAGCAGTTATTTGCTAATGCAGAGAAGAATTCAGTAGATAAGTACAACCACTTGGTGAAACTTTCTAATCTGTATGGAAATGATAATCAGTAATTCGTCCAAGTGAAACTGGATTTACTGATAGCATATAACGTAAAGTACACAGGCTCGGTATGTCATATACCGGGCCTGTGTCAATATAAGGAAAGTAACCTGTCTACGGATATTGCATATAAAGCATATCTCATCTAACAGGTTACTTTCCTTATTGATTTACTTGTTGTGCGGCAAGAGGAACAGTAATAATACTTGTGTCAGGAGGCGTTATCTCGGGTATAGGTTGTTGGTTTTCACTTGCTTCCTGAATTACCGTAATCGTTGCCAAGGTAGCACCTAGTTCACCGAAAATTGCTGCAATAATTGGAACATCCTCCTTAGGAGTGCATTTTGCTATAGTGCAGGCTATAGCAGTAACTAAAGAAACGATTTCACATGAATTCATACACTTCACCTCTTATATATATATGAAAGAGAACTTTTATTGTTTCCACTCTGAAACTGTACTAATAAAATATCTTTCACATGTATATTACAGGCGCAAATCTTATCACTATTTAATATAATATGTTTTACATTTCCTTACCAAAAAGAGTGCTATATAATTGCATCTATACATTCCACGGGAATATCACTGCTTCTTGAGAAATTTTCTTCTGATGTATCCATCTGCCAGTGAGTCCTTCTTATACAATAGGAAGCACTGGCAGATGGATGATGAAAATTCTCGAAAGGAGAATGATGATATTCCTGCGAAATTGCAGAATAACAATTATATAACACTCTAATATTTAATGCACCTGACTGGATTTGAACCGGCGGCCTTTCGCTCCGGAGGCGAACGCTCTATCCACTGAGCTACAGGTGCCAAGTACGAAAAAGCCTGTTGTAAGCAATAGGTTTTCTCGGACTATGTTATTATATACTATAAGAATTACAAAGTAAAGTAAGATTTTACTGTGAAACACATCAAATAACTCAAATATTGAATGATAAGTAATAACGAAACGCTGATATAACGAAACGCTGATATAACGAAACGCTGAAATATCGAAACGCCGAAATATCAAAGAATATTTTATATATTCGGTTTTATCACATAGATCAGGAGTCAAGGGTTTTTTATAACTATTCAGAAAGCTTCTTTTTCAGATATCTTTTCTTGTATTTCATTCTGGCATAACTGCTGATTTTGTTGAGTATATTATAATTTACGATTCCTCCCACCACTCCGACAAATGGAATGCCTTGAATAAACTTAGCGGTTAATAATGCATCGGATAACACTTCGGCAGCTTCCTTCATCTGTACATCCAGATTAATCTGAGTTACAATATTCTGGTCAAGTTCCGCTCCAAGGCTTTCGATTTTGCTATTATATTCTTTCTGACGTTCTCCCTTCGTGATGGCACCGCAGATCAATAATAGGATGTATGCCTTTTCTTCCGGTGAATCGTATCCAAAGCCATAACTCAACGCTACTTCATACATTGTTTTGATTACAACGGATAGAAATAACGGAATGTCCGGAAGGCCAATACCTAAGACACCAAGTACCCCTCCTTCAACAGCTGAGAAGGAAGTGTTCAAAAGCTTGGATTGCACCGATTGTTTATCAAGTCGGTTCATGTGCCTTTTGCTGCTGCTTTTGTCTACCGCATAATCATTGATGTCAAAATCCATTGCTATTCTTTCTTTACTGTAGGTTTTTTCAATGATAGGACTTCCCTTTTCAAAAACGAACTGAAACCCCTTATAAAAAGCCATATTTAAAGTATCTATTAATTTAGGTGGTATTTTGGTTTGAATTTTATCTATGGCAGGTGTGATAGTAGATTTCATTAGTGAATTCTCAGGCTGGTTTAAGAGCTTTTGTTCCTGCTTTTCCAGGCGTTTTAGTTGTTGATCTAAAATATTTTTCATGGATAACCGACCTCCGCATGATTTTCTTTCTATCTTTATTATATATTTTAACATATTATTTTCATAATTATAATCTCATTAAAATAAGAATTATGTAGAATTACATCAAATGTTACAAAATTGTTACATAGTATTACAGAAAGATGAAATTTTACTGTTGATTTTTTGCTCATCATTTGATAGAATAGATTCAGATAGTTATTTATATGTAATAAGAATTCGAGGAGATTAAATGAAGCTTAAATATAAAAAGATTATATTATTAACGACAATGAGTACTATGGGCATAGGCTTGTTGACACTTTCTCTCAGCCATGATAAATCCGATGCGAAGGAAAGTTTAAGCCCGAAGGCTGCTGTTAATTCTATCGCAACTGATGAGACAGCTGTCGAAGAAGGAATAGCAGATACACAGATGGCCGCTACCGTAACAATTCAACCGTCAGTATCACCAACTCCGACTGCAGTACCGACCCCTACTCCATTACCGGTTTATTCGATTGAGGAAAACGGTTATCCTAAGATTACGAAACTTGTAAAAGAATATTATACAGCTAAGAATAGTCGTGATGTTAAAGCTTTGAAAGCATTACTGAGTGATCCCACCAAGGCAGACACTCAGGAGGAATTGCAGCAGAAAACGGAATATATTGATGAATACCGTAATATTAAAGTGTATGTGAAAAAAGGCTTTGAAAAGGGTACTTATATTGTATATGCATATCATGAGATTAAGTTTACAGGCATTAATACAACAGCCCCCAGTTTATCAAAGTTCTATGTAACCACAGCATCAGATGATACCCTTAAGATTTTCTCCGGAGAGATGGATGAGCAAACCAAGGCTTATTACGATGAAAGAAGCAATGATAAGGATGTCGTAGCAATTATGGATATGACGAATCAGAAGAGTAAAGATGCCATGAAGAAAGATGAGGATCTGAAAAACTTCTGGGATAGTGTAGCAAAGATGGCGAATAACAAGCAGAGTGATACTCAGGCACAGGGCGATACAAACTGAATAAATTAAATATAACTCCTTATACTATGGAAAAATGTATAAGGAGTTTTTATATGATAGGAAATGTGGATTTGGATTTATTGGAGAAAACTTACCAAAACGCTTCTATTGGCATTACGGCACTGAAAGCAGTCATGGATAAAGTCGATAGTAAAGAAATGAATCGGGATTTGCACAAACAGCTCAGGGACTATCGGACATTAGCGGACAAATCCCGGGATGAATTACTGGCAAATGGTACTAAAGTGAAGGAACAATCCTTTTATATCAAAACAATTATGAAGGGCAATGTTAGGATGAATACGCTGATGAATCCTTCCGACAGCCGGATAGCCCAGATGGTTATCCAGGGAAGTACCATGGGATTTACCCAGATGACGAAGCTATTGAATGCTAAGAAGAATGCGGATGGAATAAGTTCGGAGATCGCGAAGGAATTTATTAAAAAAGAAGAAGATAACATTCAGAACATGAAGAAGTATCTATAGGCAGTTTACAGAAGGCACGAAGACAAGAAGGTTTACGTGCCTTCTGTATCTTTTTGTCATCCGTTGATGAAAAATGTGTCTGGTGTGCTCCGGTAATAAAATACAGTGATAGCACGTGATAGCACGTGATAGCACGTTGCCAATAGGGGAAAAACAAGTGGACTAAAGATTCTAAATCAAGTATAATGGATAAATGAGACTAGTGGAAGAAACAGCCATTAAAGTGATTGAAAGGTATGGTAGGATATGGCGAAACGAACGAAAAGATTGACCTTACAAGGGGAAGAAAAAGATGAAATCAGAATTAATAAATTCCTTAGCGAAGCTGGAGTCTGCTCTAGAAGGGAAGCGGATCGTTATATAGCAGAAGGTAAGGTGAAAATAGATGGTGAAATAGCTCAGATGGGTTCAAAGGTTACGAAGAACAGCAGGGTAACCTTTTGTGACAAACCTGTAAAACGGGAAGAGAAACTGGTTCTGATAGCCTTTAACAAACCGGAAGGCATTGTATGTACCACGGATCAGAGTGATCCGGATAATATTATAGACTATATTAATTATGGAATGAGAATTTATCCCATCGGGCGATTGGACAAGGAGTCCGAGGGTCTTATCTTGCTGACAAATGACGGAGACATCGTTAATAAGATATTACGGGCTGAGAATAAGCATGAAAAGGAATATATCGTATCAGTTAATAAGGAAATAACCGCTGAATTTCTGAAAAAGATGTCCTCTGGTGTTCCTATACTTGATACGGTTACAAATCCCTGCAAAGTGAATCAGATCGATCGGTTTACCTTTAACATCATACTGACCCAGGGACTTAACCGGCAGATCAGACGAATGTGTGAAAATCTGGGTTACCGGGTTACGAATTTGCAGCGAATTCGAATTATGAACATCCAGTTAGGAAGGCTTAAGACCGGAGATTTCCGTAATGTAACGGAGAAGGAGATTGAGGAACTCAATAGATCCTTCCAGTTAAATAAAAAGTAGTAAATATAAGTTAGTAGACATCCGGTGGTACCCGGAGGTGATAATATATTGTTATAAAATCAGGTAAGGAAGGTACAGTAGCTATGGATATCAGGCAGGAGATTGAATATTTAAGAGAACAGCTGAAATATCATAATGACCGCTATTACAATCAGGATGCCCCTGAAATATCAGATTACGAATATGATCAATTATCCTTAAGATTACGAAAGCTGGAAAAGGAGAATCCCCAATATGACAGTTCAGATTCCCCCACAAAGAAGGTAGGCGGTGCTGCAAAGAGAGAAGCCGGAGTGTTGGTGAAGCATAATATTCCTATGCTGAGCCTTCAGGATGTATTCCAGAAGGAGGAAGTGGAAAGCTTTATTGAAAAGATACTCAAGGAGCGTCCGGATACGGTTTTTGTCGTAGAGAAGAAAATAGATGGTTTATCAATAGCGCTTCGGTATACGGATGGTAACCTTACCTTAGGAGTTACCAGAGGAGATGGTATCAATCAGGGTGAAGATGTTTCTGAGAATGTTAAAATGATTCAGGATGTCGTAACCAAATTAAAGGAACCGGTACCTTATATTGAAATCCGCGGTGAGGTTCATATGAAGAATGAAGACTTCGAGGCGGTAAATGAGAAACTGGAGGCAGCCGGAAAGAAGCTGTTTGCCAATCCACGTAACTGTTCTGCAGGTACATTAAGGCAATTGGATCCGGACGTTGTGAAGGAACGAAAGCTTTCCTTATTTGTGTTTAATGTTCAGGAAGCGCGAGGAATAAAGTTCACTTCCCATTCTGAAAGCCTGGAGTGGCTGAAGAAGCAGGGCATTAAGATAATCGAAGGATATCAGCTATGCCGTACGGCAGATGAGGTATGGGATGCAATTACCGCAATCGGTGAATCAAGGGGCAGCCTGGCCTATGACATCGATGGTGCCGTGGTGAAGGTAGATAATTTAGCAGATCGTGAGTATTTTGGAACCACCTCTAAGGTGCCTAGATGGGCGGTTGCTTATAAGTACCCGCCGGAGGAAAAGGAGACAATCGTCAGGGAAATACGGTTGACGGTAGGAAGAACCGGAAGGATAACACCTACAGCAATTTTTGATCCAATCCGTTTATGCGGTACGAATGTAGAGAGAGCTACCCTTCATAATCAGGATCGTATCAATGAGCTGGATGTACGAATCGGAGATACGATTGTCGTCAGGAAAGCCGGTGAAATTATTCCTGAGGTATTGTCCGTAGTAATTGATAAACGCCCTGAGGGGACGGAAGCTTTTGCAATTGCTTCAACCTGTCCCAGCTGCGGTGCTCCTACCTTCAGAGATGTGAACACGGCAGACACCAGATGCACGAACATTAACTGTCCGGCGCAGCTTAGCCAGCATATCATGAATTTTGTCGGCCGTAATGCGATGGACATTAAGGGCTTTGGAGATGCGTATGTTGAAATCCTGATTAAAGAGGGATATCTGAAAAATATATCAGATATCTACTATTTAAAGAACTACCGTGATGAATTGATAGAGAAAGGCTTAATCGGCAAGGAGAAGAATACGGATAAGCTGCTGAAAGCAATTGAAGACAGTAAACAAAACGATATCGACAGCCTGATTACTGGATTAGGAATTAAAAATATCGGCAGACAGGCCGGAGCAGAGCTGAAGAAGCATTTTAAATCAATTCATGAACTGGCAGCTGCAACCTATGAGGAACTGGTAACGATTAATGATGTTGGAGATATCAGTGCCAACGCAATCGTTGATTTCTTTTCTTTGGAGGAGAATCAGGAGATTTTGAAAAGGCTGGAGCAGGCAGGTATGAATTTTGCTTCCTTGCAGAATAATTCCTCTACAGAGCAAAAGCTTTCGGATTTATCCTTCGTTATTACAGGTACCCTGCCGAATATGGGAAGGACGGAGATGGAGGAGCTGATTACACGCTATGGCGGCAAAGTGGCAGGCAGCGTATCCAAAAAAACGAGTTATGTTGTAGCAGGAGAGAATGCAGGAAGTAAGCTGATAAAAGCGCAGGAGCTTGGAATTACTGTGCTGTCGGAGGAAGAGCTTCTGTCAATGTTACAATAATGCATAATAATGCCAAATTTTGATATGGTAAATTATGGTGATTTTTAGGATTGCAGGTTGATTTATTCAATGAAACATGATATGATAATTTTTACTATGAAAAAATATAGAAAATGGTGATAAATTATGCCGATAAAAATACTAAGCGATTTACCTGCGAAAAGAATTCTTGAAGATGAGAATATATTCGTAATGGATGATACAAGAGCTATGCACCAGGACATCAGACCACTCCAGATTGCAATACTAAATTTGATGCCAATTAAGGAGGATACTGAGGTTCAATTACTGCGAAGCCTTTCTAACACACCTCTTCAGGTGGATGTTACATTTTTGACAACAGGTACCTATGTTGGTTCTCATACAACGACAAGCCATCTTGATCAGTTTTATTTAACCTTTGAAGATGTCAAAGACCGTAGATTTGACGGTTTGATCATTACCGGTGCACCGGTTGAATTAATGGAATTTGAAGAAGTTACCTACTGGGAGGAGCTTTCTAAAGTAATGCAATGGTCCAAAACCAATGTGACTTCGACGCTTCATATCTGCTGGGGTGCCCAAGCCGGATTATATTATCATTACGGCATTAATAAGACAACATTGGATAAAAAGATGTTTGGTATCTTTGAACATAAGGTTCTTCAGCGTAAGGTTCCTTTTGTCAGAGGTTTTGACGATGTCTTTTATGCACCGCATTCCAGATACACGACGGTTCCCAAGGAAGAAATCGAAAAGTGTGAGAAGCTGACTATTCTTGCCGAGTCTGAGGAAGCAGGTGTATTCATCGCAATAACTGATGACGGATCACAGATTTTTGTCATGGGACACCCGGAATATGACAGAATTTCGTTGGATAAGGAATACAAGCGGGACGTTGCGAAAGGGCTTGATATCGCACTTCCGAAAAACTACTACCCGGAAGATCAGCCGGAGAGCAGACCTAGTCTGGTATGGAGAGCTCATGCCAATGCAATGTATACGAACTGGCTGAACTACTACGTATACCAGGTAACTCCTTTTGTATTGTAATTAATATTAATTTTTTCAATTAGAAGCCTAGGATCTCATTTTGCGCATTTTATTCAGTTGTTATTATGAACCTCTTGTTCATTCGTTGCGATGCCAAGATGGCATGAAGTAAGTTAGGGGATAAAATTATGAAACTGATCAGCGGTATACAGAATGATCCTGCCGTACTGCTCACGCTGGTGATTATACTTATTAGCATTTGCATTATCATAGTCGTTATCATTTTGCTTTACAGACTGGAAAATGAAAAGAGAGTCACAAGAGCAGCGTTGGAGCTTAAAAAGATTACTAACAGTATACGTGCAGGATTGATTCATTTCATACTTGAGGATAATTGTAAAATTCTTTATGCAAGCAAAGGATTTTATGATGTGTTAGGTTATGATAAAAATGTTGCAAAAGAAGGTAATAAAGTTTCTATCTTGGATTTTATTGATCCGAGGAATACGGATTTTGTTCATAAAATTGAGCAGCAGCTGGGAAATGAGACCATACGCTGCGAGATACCGCTGGTTACCAAGGGAGGCAATCTGATCAATATGCTGATGACTGGTAACAGCTCTACTGGCAGGGATGGTAAACATACCTTATCCGTTGTATTTGTAGATATCAGCGAACAGAAGAAGATGCAGGAATTAATCTTGCTGGAGGGTGAACGTTACCGGATTGCAACTGAGCTTTCGAATGATATTCTGTTTGAATATCATATCAAAACGGATGAAATGATACATACGGATAAATATAAGGACATTTTCGGAGCTGTACCGGTGATACAGAATTATCGCAAGAATTGCGAAAAACGAAGGGATCAGATACATCCGGATGACTGGGGTATTTACCTGGAATTTTGCCAGGAGCTGGCAGAGGGAGCCAGTATCATCGAATCGCAGTTCAGAATCAAGGACAGGCTGGGTGAATTCATCTGGTGCCAGATCATGGGCAAAACAATTCATGATGATTACAAGATGCCTATCCGGGTAATTGGTAAAATAGTTAACGTCGATACCCAGAAGCGTGAACTGGAAGCCTTGGAATATAAGGCTACCAGAGATCCGCTGACTGGTGTTTATAATAAAGAAGTGACAATTAAAAAGATTGATAAATATATTACCGGCAATAAAAATGGTATGCACATGCTGATGCTGATCGATTTTGATGATTTCAAGAGCATCAACGACAACTACGGACATCTGCAGGGTGACAAGATACTGATCTTTGTAATCAGCAGAATTAAGGAAGTCTTTTCGGAGGGCGAAATCATTGGGCGAATCGGAGGAGATGAATTTGTTGTTTTTGCTGGTAATATAAGCTGTGTTGATGAGGTAATTGAGAAAGCTACCTTATTAAGACATGAGCTTGATACAACTTATACCAGTGATAAAACTACGATTAAAATATCCGGAAGTATCGGAGTGTCCATTTATCCGGAGGATGGACTTCATTATGAGCAGCTGATGGACCTTGCAGATAAAGCTCTTTACCAGGTAAAGGAGCATGGTAAGAATGATTATATGATATATTCCTCCGCTACTTGAAATCCTTTTTGGATATGGAACCGGTAATTATTAATAAAATAGTGCAGATGACGCATAACAACATGCAGAAGGTTAAAAGAAAGACAACCTCGTTGATGTGCGTCATTTTTTTAATGTACTCATAGCTAGCCTTAAGTAGGTAACCTGAAAATGCAACTACGATACCAGGCTTAACAATGGAATTGATGCTATCCATATCAAAGCGTACATATCGAGTGACAGCGAAGGTATCTAATCCGGTGACAATTAACTGCCCGATTAGCAAAGCAATCAGATATCCATTGATACCCCGGGCAGGGATCAATACGACGACAAGAAGGATTTTGCATAAGCTGCCAGCAATCGAATTTATAAAAGTAATATGTGCTTTGCCCAACCCGTTTATGATACTGCTCAGAGTTGTCGCCAGATACATAAATGGGCATAGCCAGGCAAGGATAATCAGATAAGCACCGGAATCTTTGTTGTGAAAAACCGCATTACCCAGATCACGGCCAAAGATAATGAACAGGCCGGTACTGATGATACCAATAATCAGACTGTATTTGACGGAAATGGCTGTTGTTTTGCCGATGAGTTTGTCATTATTGACTGCCTGGGCTTCTGAGATGGTTGGAAGAAGCAACACCGCTAAAGCATTGGTTAAGGCAGTCGGGAACATAATAAATGGTATGGACATACCATTCAAAACGCCGAAAGCGATTAACGCCTGTTCTGTAGTTAATCCGTGTCTTCGAAGCATAGCTGGTATCATGACGGCTTCAATGCTGTGAAGGATACTAAGCAGCAGCCTGTTAGCAGAAAGAGGAACGCTTAAGGTTAACATGTTCATGACGATTAATTTACGCTTGCTGGGCTGCGCATTTTCATCCGGTCCGGCAACGATTAATTCCGAGGGTGATTTTGTGAGAAACAGAGCAGCCGTATTATATAAACAGGAAGCTACTTCGCCTATAACGAGACCGATGACAGCCAGCTCGCAGCTGACCTTCATATCTCCGTTGCCGGCATACATTGCAATTATATATACAAATGCTACACGGACAACCTGCTCCAGTAATTGGGTAATTGCGGGAACACCTGCTTTTTTGAGGCCATAATAAAAGCCGTTGATGCAGGCTGTGATACCACAGAAAGGAAATGCTATAGCCAGAATGCGCAGCGACTCGGTACTTCGTTTCTCCAGAAGAAAACGGTAGGCTATAAAATCCGCATTAAAGTATACTAAGACAGATAAAACGGCTGCCAATGCTACTGACAAAAAGAGGCCCACGCGAAGTATTTTATATACATTTTTCGGATTGCGCTTACCAATCTCTGCTGCAACCAATCTTGAGATTGATGTCTGGATACCCATAGCATAGATTGTATAGCAGATTCCATATACGGGGAAAATCAGTTGATATATTCCCATAAGCTCTGTGTTCATGGTATTCGATAAGAAGATTCGATAAAAGAACCCGATAAATCTGGTTATAAAACCGGCAAGGGTCAAAATTAACGTTCCCTTTACGATATTACTTCTTTTTATATTTCTGACCTGCTGAGCAGTAAGCACCTTTTTCTCCATAACAATTATCCTTGCAAATCTTTTCTATGTATATATATTTCTGAGAATAAAAACTTATGTTAAGGACAAAGTGTATAAAAATGGGTTAGGACTGGACTGTTTGGGTGAGGGATAAACCATGGTTCCAATTGAAATGAAATATTTATGAAATCTGTAGAAATGATATTGACAAGAATTAGTCAAAGTGCTATATTAAAATCCAAGTAATTTAATAGGAATTAAAACTGTAGGAATTAACTTAGTAGGAAATAAAATAGTAGGAATTACATTGCCGTCGCAGGCGGCGGAATGGAGGTTATTATGAAGCTATCTACCAAGGGTAGATACGGATTAAGGGCAGTACTAGACCTTGCAGTCCATGCAGATGAAGAGGCGGTGGCATTAAGCCAGATCGCAGAACGGCAGGGAATTTCGATGAACTATCTGGAACAGCTGATTGCAAAGCTAAAGAAAGCTGGAATAGTGAATGGCATCAGAGGAGCGCAGGGGGGTTATAAGCTGGCAGCACCGGCAGAAGAGATCTCCGTTGGAGATATCCTGCGAGCCTTGGAAGGTGATTTGAATCCGGTGGACTGCTCCGAAGTAAATAGCCAGGAAGGCATTTGTAGCAATTCAGATTCTTGTGTAACAAAATATGTTTGGAAGCGTATTAGTGATAGTATAAATGACGCAGTAGACGGAATTAAACTTTCCGAACTGGTGGCAGAAAGCAAAAAGGTTCAGGCTGGAGCGGCTATAACAGATACGAAAGCTAAACAAACATGTGGTAAATAATAAAGTATTAGGAGATGACAACATGGAGAAGAAAATATATCTTGATAATGCAGCAACAACAAAAACCAGGCCGGAAGTTGTAGAAGCTATGCTCCCTTATTTTTCCGAGCTTTATGGCAATCCGTCCAGCGTATATGAATTTGCAACCCAGAATAAAAAAGCAGTGGATGAAGCAAGAACAAAGGTAGCTCAGGTAATCGGTGCCGATACTTCTGAGATTTATTTTACCGCTGGCGGAACGGAAGCAGATAACTGGGCATTGAAGGCTGTAGCTGATGCTTATTCAGACAAGGGTAACCATATCATTACCTCTAAATTTGAACATCATGCAGTGCTGCATACCTGTGAATATCTTGAGAAACATGGTATTGAGGTAACCTATGTGGATGTAGACGAATACGGAATTATTAAGCTGGATCAATTAGAGAAAGCAATTCGTCCGACTACTATATTGATTTCTGTCATGTTTGCAAATAATGAAATCGGAACCATTCAGCCAATTAAGGAAATCGGCGAAATCGCAAAAAAACATAATATATTATTCCATACGGATGCCGTACAAGCATATGGTCAGATACCGATGGACGTCAATGATATGAATATTGATATGTTAAGTGCCAGTGCCCATAAGCTAAACGGTCCTAAGGGAATAGGCTTCCTTTACATCAAAAAAGGTGTAAAAATCCGTTCCTACATTCATGGCGGAGGTCAGGAGAGGCAACGAAGAGCAGGTACCGAGAATGTTCCGGGTATCGTTGGCTTTGGTAAAGCAGCTGAGATAGCATTTGAGACCATGGCGGAAAGAGCAGAGCAGGAAACGAAGCTGAGAAATCTTCTGATTAAGCGTGTATTGGAGGAAATTCCTTTTGTACGTGTGAATGGTGATAAGATAAGAAGACTTCCTAACAATGTAAACTTCAGTTTTCAGTTCATTGAAGGTGAATCACTTCTCATCATGCTTGATATGAATAATATCTGTGCATCCAGTGGTTCCGCATGTACTTCAGGTTCCTTAGATCCTTCCCACGTGCTTCTCTCAATCGGACTACCTCATGAAATTGCACACGGCTCCTTGAGATTGACGGTGGGATATGAGAGTACGGAGGAAGAGATTGATTATACTGTAGATAAGATTAAAGAAATCGTTATCAAGCTTCGCAATATGTCACCTCTTTACGAGGATTTCATGAGAAAAAGATAATACTAACCGTTTATAAATATACGTTAACAATGGAGGAAAGAATATGTATACAGAGAAAGTTATGGACCATTTCACAAACCCAAGAAATGTGGGAGAAATAGAGAACGCCAGCGGTGTTGGTACTGTTGGTAATGCAAAATGCGGTGATATCATGAGAATCTATCTGGATATCGACAATACCGGTATTATCAAGGATGTAAAGTTCAAAACCTTTGGCTGTGGTGCTGCTGTAGCAACCAGCAGTATGGCAACGGAACTGGTAAAGGGTAAATCTGTGCAGGATGCTTTACAGATTACCAACAAAGCGGTAATGGAGGCCCTTGACGGACTACCGCCGGTGAAGGTACATTGTTCCCTGCTTGCGGAAGAAGCAATTCATGCAGCTCTCTGGGATTATGCTGAGAAAAATGACATTAAGATTGAAGGCTTAGAAAAACCGAAGTCCGATATCCATGAAGGTGAGGAAGAAGTAGAATATTAATTACTGTGATTTTTGCAGTGAGAATATTCGATGTTTTATAAAGTACTTTCAAGAGAAGGAAGAAGCTTGGAGGATAACATGGAAAAAGTTGTGGTGGGAATGTCCGGAGGAGTTGATTCCTCTGTAGCGGCATACCTATTAAAAAAGCAGGGTTATGACGTGATAGGCGTAACGATGCAGATATGGCAGGATGAGGATGTCTGTTCCATGGAAGAGAACGGAGGCTGCTGCGGTCTGAGTGCCGTTGAAGATGCACGCAGAGTGGCTGCCGTACTAGATATTCCTTATTATGTCATGAATTTTAAGCAGGAATTTAGAACCAATGTAATAGATTATTTCGTCTTTGAATACCTGCAGGCAAGAACGCCAAACCCCTGTATCGCATGTAACCGTTATGTCAAGTGGGAGGCTTTGCTGAAGCGCTCCCTGGATATAGGAGCATCCTATATTGCAACGGGCCATTATGCAAGTATTGCTAAGCTTGCAAACGGAAGATATACGATTAAGAAATCTGTTACCCAGGCGAAGGATCAGACCTATGCATTATATAACCTGACACAGTTTCAGCTGGCTCATACCTTGATGCCGGTTGGTGAATTTTCAAAGGATAAGATCAGAGCCTTGGCGGCAGAACAATTACTTCCCGTTGCCAATAAGCCTGACAGCCAGGAAATTTGTTTTGTTCCTGACAATGATTATGCGGGTTTTATATCGAATTATCTGGAAGAAGATTATCTTAAGAAAAGTAATTTTATCGATAATAAAAATGTAGATAAGATAATATTTAACGGTTTCACACCGGGCAATTATGTGAATACTGCAGGTGAAGTTATAGGAAAGCATAAAGGACTTGTTCATTATACGGTAGGTCAGCGGAAAGGTCTGGGAATCGCAATGGGACAACCTGTCTTTGTCGTCGAACTGAGGCCGGAGACGAATGAGGTAGTCCTTGGTAATGCAAATGAGGTGTTTTCGGATCGTTTATATGCAAATCGACTTAATTTTATGGCGATCGAAGATCTGGAAGGCGAAATGGAAGTCGAAGCCAAGATCCGATACAGCCACAAAGGGGCAAAATGCCTGATCCGAAGAACCGCTGAGGATGAGGTATTATGCATCTTCGAAGAGCCACAGAGAGCAATCACTCCGGGACAGGCAATTGTATTCTACCAGGGTGATTATGTAGTTGGAGGCGGAACGATCATAAATAAATAACATAAATGTAAAACGCCAACTATCGTATTAGATGGTTGGCGTTTGCATTAGTAGATAAGAGTGATGTTTTACTTTATTTAAATATATTTTCAAAGTAGCTTAAGTCTATACTATCATTAGCAGCTTTATAAAACCAACTATTATATTTAATGATGTTATCTGATTGAATTGTAAAATCATAGATTAATTTATCAGCAGAGTTATAACATTTAATCCAAAATAGCCACCCCTTACTTCCAATAGCTATATTGTTTAAAATAAAATCTATATTATTAATATTATCAAAAAACATTTGTAATTTTTCAGGCTCTTCAATAATTACCTTATTCATTTTATACTGAACAGTAACTTTAACTATATCTTTTGTTTCTATTTTAAAATTTTTAGTATTTAAATATTGAACTGTTATAAATAAAGAAAATATTATTACTGTACTTATTACAACTAACGCTATAAGTTTGTTTTTCATATGTTTTCCTCACTCTATAACCAATTTAATTACTAATAATGCATTTAATCTTCATTATATTTCCCAGGAACTTTCTTTTTCTCAAGATCCTTAAGATTATCAGGTAGATGATAGCTTATAAGGTGGTTAAATTTTTCTAATTTAACATTACCAAGATAATCAGCTGAAAAAGTAATTTCATCAATACCAATAGTATCATGCGGTCCTAGATATGGATTTGATGTGAAAGTAATAAAACTCGTACGTTGATCCGATGAAATTTCCTTCACGGATACGCTATAATAATTTACAATTGGAGAAATTGTATAATATTCATCATAAAAATGATCCGATGCTTCTGTAATTCTTGTTAAATAAGTGTTTACTAATAGCTGCTCATACTTGTCTTGTGTATCAGAAGATCGTAAATAAGCAGCAGTCATTACTTTATTTTGATAGACATTCCTTTTTACATAAAGACTACAGATAAGGATAACATCGCAAAATATTATCAATAATAAAAATATCTTTTTATTTGTTCTAATTAATTTGGCCAATAACATCCCTCCAACAGATTATATGAAGGAGTAAATGTTTTATGAAAAATATAACTTTAAAGCTTCTCGAATACCGGCTTACCCTGAACGAAGGTTGTATAATATTGAAAGCCGAGGTTCTGCAGCAGCTCCGGTATGAGATGGAAATCATAAGCCAGATGCTCCGGTTTATGGGCATCGGAACCGATGGTGATTATTTCACCGCCCAATTCTTTATAACGTCGGATTACCTCCTGCTTTGGATGAGGGTGGCTAAGCCCGTATTTCAGACCGGCAGAGTTAATTTCGATACCTTTACCGTGTGAAATAATGGTCTTTAACACTTCATCCAATAAATCCGTGTAATCAGAATAATTATAATCAATACAACCTTGCTTCTGGCCAGGTACATAGCGGATGATATAATCGATATGTCCGTAGACCGAAAAGCCTTGATATACCTTGCAGTTTTCAAGAATGGATTCAAAATAACGGTAAATTCCATCCTGTACTGATCGATTCTCCCAGTAATCTGGATAATAAGGATCCATGTGGTCAACGACATGGGAAGATCCAATGATAAAATCAAAAGGGTATGCTTTCACCAGTGAATGCATCCTGTCAGCCAGATGTGTCTGAAGGCCTAACTCTATACCGGTTAAAATTTCTATCTTCTTATAATAACGCTTCTTTAGCTCTTCCAGCTTCTTTACATAAGTATCGGGATCAAAGACAAATCGTAATTCACTGACTTCTGGATAATCATAATCCATATGGTCGGTAAAGCAGATCTTTTTCATACCGAGTTCAATCGCCCGGTCAATCATTTGCTCCATAGGTGCCTGCGAATCACTGGAAAATTCAGAGTGGACATGATAATCAGCTTTAATCATAGGAAAGTCTCCTTCTCAATGTGTCATCTTTTGTAACTATATTGGTTTCACTAAACCTGTGTTATTCCAGTGATATTTGTTGGCGCAACCATGGAATAGTTGGTATAATATACAACAAACCCAGGCTTCCCGCCACCTGGTTTCTTTACGTTCTTTTTCACTGTATAATCAATCTCTACCTTATCCGCATCACGTGCACCGGAATAATAAGCTGCCAGCCTGGCTGCTTCTTCATAGGTTTTATCCGGAAGCTCTTTCCCGTCAGACTTCACAATCACATGGGAACCGGGAAGCTTCTTCGCATGGAACCACCAATCCCCTCCATCGGCAAACTGGAAAGTCAGCTCATCATTCTGGTAATTATTCTTCCCTACATACATATGGTAACCATCAGAGGAAATATAATGGAAGGGCTTGCTTTTAGCCGAAGATTTTTTGGCGTTTGCCTTCTTCTCCAGCTTCTTCGAACCACTGGTGAATTTACGCCTGAGGTAGCCATATTCGGTAAGCTCGTGCTTCAAAGCAGTCAGGTCGTCTTCTTCCGTAGCAATATCCAGAGCCGTTTTAATGGATTCCAGATGAGTCAGTTCATCGCTGGTCTCCTGGATCTGGGTTGTTAAAGCGTCAAAGGTACGTTTTAATTTATTGTATCTTTCAAAATAATTTTTAGCATTATCCATCGGTGATATCGTTGGGTCGAGGGGAATGCTGATTTCTTCGTTCGTATAATAATTAATGGTATTAAGAACCTTGGCGCCCGGCTCAAGACCATATCCGTAAGCGGTGATCAACTCTCCGTATACCTTGAACTTATCCCGTTTTTCCGTATCCTGAAGCTGCTTCAGCTGGAGGTCATATTTTTTACTTGTACGGTCAATGGCATTGGATACCACTTTACGTAAATCAAAGGATTTTTGACGAATCCTGGCCGAGGCGTTCTTAGAGGAATAGAAGGCTTCCAATAAAGATGAGATGGAGGTAAAGGACTGAACCTCATGGTTCGTATAACAGGTAAGCGCAACGCTTGAAAATTCTACGGGTGTACCGTCCTGAGATACAATATTCGGTGTAAAGTTACCCTCTTTCACATCCTCCATCATTCGCTCAAAGTTCTTATAAAGATGCAATCCGGCAGCCTCAGTCAGTGAATCTGTAGAATCTGAGGCATCAATCGAAGCCCGGCAGCAGAGTTCATTGGCTAACAGCGGGCTGATTCCGGTAAGATTGTTATACAATGCTTTACCAACCGGCATGGATTTTTCCAAAATGGTGGATCGGAAGCTGTCGTAAGCTGTGGACAAAGGATCCAGTTTTTCTGTGGTGACCGGAATGAAATATTCCCTTCCCGGTAATACCTCACGCACTGAGCTTACGAATTGGTTAATTCTTTTGATACTGTCGACGATCTTCATTTCTTCGTCGCAGAAGATGATATTACTGTGCTTTCCCATCAATTCGATGATCAGGTATTTGATACATAGATCACCCATTTCATCCAGATGTTCCAGTTTAAAATTAATGATTCGCTCCAGACCGGGCTGATAGATATCAAGAATCTTTGCACTGTTTAAATGTTTTCTTAACAGCATGCAGAAATTCGGCGCAGTCAACGGACTGGGCTTTGTATTTACCGTAAGATAGATCAAAGGAAGACCGGCTCCGGCAGAAAGCAAAAGCTTATGCTGTTCTCTGGCCAATCCTTTTATGGTTAATATTAATTCGTCCTTTTCCGGCTGAGCTATTTTATTTATTCTGCCACCCAGAAGGGTGTCACGCAGTTCTTTTACTACATTTGCAACCACTACACCATCAAATGCCATAGTAATCTCCCTTATAATTCGTATAATTTTTGCCGGTGGTTAACCGGACCTTGTTTATTCAAGCATTATAGCACAGATAAAAGAAAATGAATACCCTATTTCCGCCAATCCTTCCTTTCAAAGCGAAACTTTACTTAACCTTCGTTGTCCTTCTGGGATGGCATATTTATTACAGGAAATCTTGATTTTCCACACTAAACCTACATACTGCCTTTTAAGGCAGCTCTAAACCTTGGAAGAACAAGGAGTGAGCACCTCTGTGCGAACTTCGTAGTTCTTCCTGTATGAATAGCTTTTATTTCTCACTGCCTCCATAATATCTCCATATTTACTTGTTATGATGAAGTAAATTAATTAAGAAGAATTGGAGGATGCGTATGTCTTCAAATATGATTACAAAAACGTTATATGTTGACAATATGACCTGTGTAAATTGTGAGAATATCATTGAGCGAAGATTATCTAAGATACCGGGAATATCCAGTGTGACAGCAAGTTATTCCAAAGGAACGGCTACAGTTACATTTGATGCTGAAATGATTGACCTTGAGAAAATAATAGAAATACTAAGAGAAGAGCATTATTACGCAAGGGAGGAGAAGGCAGGAAATCCCGGAGCGCAGCGTATGGCTGGAGATAGTTCCTTCACCCGCCCTGGTGCAGATGCGAATTCATCACAAAATCCAGACATGGTAAAAAGACAAAGTAAGACAGATCTGTTAGGAATCGTAATTATCATTTTTGCGCTTTATCTGATTGCCAATCGGTTTGGCTTATTTAATATCTTTAATTCCTTCCCGATTGCAAAGGATGGTATGGGTTATGGAATGCTGTTCCTGATCGGTGTATTGACCTCAGTTCACTGTGTAGCTATGTGCGGTGGTATCTGTTTATCCCAGTGCGTTCCGAAAAAGGAAGGTATTTTCACGAACCGCTTTTCCGCAATGCGACCTAGTTTACTTTATAATACAGGCCGTGTGATATCCTATACCATAATCGGCGGAATTATTGGTGCAATCGGCTCCGTTGTAAGCTTCTCCGGAACCATGAAAGGAATTGTTCAGATATTGGCAGGTGTATTCATGGTAATCATGGGTCTGAACATGCTGAATGTATTTCCATGGCTGCGCAGATTGAATCCCAGAATGCCGAAGATCTTT
Organism: Mobilitalea sp.; assembly: GCA_035564175.1. Classification (GTDB taxonomy): domain Bacteria; phylum Bacillota; class Clostridia; order Lachnospirales; family Lachnospiraceae; genus Mobilitalea. The sequence continues at coordinate 13,495 of DATMUM010000028.1, read as the reverse complement.
GCTAAGAAGATTTATACCCAGAGAAAAAGCAACAGTCCCCTCTATATCGGATTATTAAACGGTTTAATGCCCTGCGGACCTCTGCAGGCAATGCAGCTCTATGCATTATCCACCGGCAGTCCCTTCAAAGGGGCCTTATCCATGTTCTTATTCAGTGTAGGAACAGTGCCGTTGTTATTTGCTTTTGGAGCACTCAGCTCATTCTTAAGCAAGAAATTCACATCAAAGATGATGGCTGTAAGTGCGGCTTTGGTAGTATTCTTAGGAATTTTCATGTTCAGTAACGGTATGAGTTTATCCGGTATTGCCTTACCTACATTGCCAGCCTTTGCCAGCACCAAGCAGGATGCCAATGTTGCGACCCTTCAGGGTGATGTTCAGGTTGTAACCTCCGGAATTGGATCGGGAAGCTATGAACCGATTATCGTACAAAAAGGAATTCCGGTAAAATGGACCATCAAGGCAGAAGACGGACAAATCAATGGCTGTAACAACAGCATCATTGTGCAAAAATATAGCATACAGAAAAAACTTGAGGTTGGAGATAACTTAATAGAATTTACCCCGACGGAGACCGGAACTATACCGTTTAGCTGCTGGATGGGTATGATCAGAAGTAATATCACGGTAGTTGATGACTTAAGTAAGGTTGACAGCAGCGTCATAAAAGACGCACAGTCCAATACGACAACAAGCTCCGGCTCCTGTTGCTAAGTATTATGGTTATGTAAAGGTAGTTGATGATATCAGTAAAATTGATCTTGATGCAATCAAGAAGGAAGTATCCGAATACAGACCCACTGCTTTTAGCGGTTTATCCGGTGGTACCGGTGGTTCCTGCTGCAGCCCTAACTAATCGACTTATCAATAAATTCATTCAATAGGAGATCAAACAATATGAGCAGTAATTTAAATAAAAAGAAGGATATCAGGAAATTATCCATTATTATCGTAGTGGCTGTCTTATTCGTCACAGTTGCTTTCAGCATCAAGGTACCGGGAAAATCAGATTCATCTCAGGGAGGTTCCGGAAATTTACCTGTAACAAAAGATGCTGACATGGTTATTCAGACAAAGGACATAACGGATCAGCCAAGCTTTTACCCGACAGAGGTTAACGGTGTGAAAATGGAAGTAATCGCCGTTAAGGCATCCGACGGCTCAATCCGTACTGCATTTAACACCTGCCAGGTCTGTTATAATTCCGGCAAGGGTTATTATAAAGTCGAAGGAGATGAATTGGTTTGCCAGAACTGCGGCAATCGATTCAAAATGGATGATGTCGAAGTAACCAAAGGCGGATGTAATCCGATTCCGATCACCTCAGAATACAAAACCGTGACGAATGATACAATAACCATATCCAAAGACTTTTTGACACAGGCTTCACAGATATTCACGAATTGGAAATAATACTTTAAGTAATTATGAGATTATTGAAATGATGGAATTTATAGAGTTTCGCAATTACTTATTTCATACTAACGTTCATTACGCCGCTTCGCGGTGTCACAAAACCCGAAAGAAGTTCAAAATGAATTTCTTCTGAAATTCATTTTGGAGTTCTTTCCGTGTGAAGATGCTTTTTCTTCACATTAACCAACATTCTGTCGCGAGTTCCAGCACAAATCGTGATGAAATGGGAGTTTCATACGAATTAACGAGGAGATGAGGATATTATGAACAAAGAGACGATAAAAATCAGCGGCATGACCTGCGCTGCCTGTGCCCAGAGGGTACAGAAGGCCGTAGGAAAACTGGAAGGTGTTGCGAATGCCAGTGTTAATTTTGCCACAGAAAAATTGTCTGTCGAATTTAATGAAGAGAAGGCTTCCATACCAGCGATTAAAGACGCTATTATAGATGCTGGTTATGGTGTAATAGAAGACAGTAAATTAAATCAAGTGACAATTCCAATCGGAGGTATGACCTGTGCAGCTTGCGCTCAAAGAATAGAAAAGGCGATAGCAAAGCTGGAGGGTATCAATAAGGTGTCCGTCAATCTCGCCACTGAAAAGGCGACTGTAGAATATGACTCTCAGGTGATCCGTCTGTCTGCAATAAAGCAGAGTATTGAAAATGCCGGTTATCAGGCTTTAGAAATAGATAAAACTACTGTGGATGAAGATAAGCTTCGAAAAGAGAAGGAGATAAAAACCCTTTGGGCCAAATTCATTATCTCAGCAGTATTCGGTATTCCATTATTATATTTTGCGATGACCTCAATGGTTTCCTGGTGGCCCTTCCCTGTGCCGAAGGCAATCAGTCCGATGTTCTATCCGCTCAGATTTGCAGTAATGCAGGTAACTCTGGTGATACCTATAATTATAGCAGGACATAAATTCTATACCGTAGGTTTTAAAGCACTGATTCAAAGGAACCCGAATATGGATTCCTTAGTTGCAATCGGAACAACAGCTGCGATTGCTTTCAGTATTTATAATACATTCCGCATTATTGGCGGTGATTTAGGAGCAGTTGATAAGCTTTATTATGAGACAGCAGGAGTAATTATTACTTTGATTTTATTAGGAAAGTCTCTGGAAGCAGTATCGAAGGGTAAGACCTCGGAAGCGATTAAGAAGCTCATGGGTCTGGCACCTAAAACAGCTATCGTAGTAGAAAATGATACTGAAATCGAAGTTCCGATTGATGAAGTAGAGATCGATAATATCATCCTGGTAAAGCCTGGTGAAAAAATTCCGGTTGATGGTGTCGTAATTGAAGGAAATACCTCAGTCGATGAAGCTATGCTTACCGGTGAAAGTATGCCGGTGGATAAGAAGGCTGGAGATAAGGTATTTGCAGCAAGTATTAATAAAAACGGCTTAATCAAATTCAAAGCGACCAAGGTCGGAAGCGATACTGCATTAGCCCAGATCATCAAGCTGGTGGAGGATGCACAGGGCTCAAAGGCTCCCATCGCTCAGATGGCGGATATTGTATCCGGATATTTTGTTCCGATCGTATGTACCATCGCAACTCTTGCCTTTCTTGCCTGGTTCCTTACCGGTCAGCCGTTTAACTTTGCAATAACCATATTCATCTCTGTATTAGTTATCGCATGTCCCTGTGCTTTAGGCCTTGCTACTCCGACCGCGATTATGGTTGGAACCGGCAAGGGAGCAGAGAACGGCATACTGATCAAAGGCGGAGAAGCCTTAGAAACAACGCATAAAATCAACACCATTGTATTTGATAAAACAGGTACCATTACGGAAGGAAAACCGGAGGTAACGGATATCATAACAGCGCAGGGAGTAACAAGAGAACGTTTACTTCAGATCGCCGCCTCCGGAGAGAAGGGCTCCGAGCATCCACTCGGAGAAGCGATTGTAAGAGGTGCTGAGAAGGAACAGCTGGAGCTTCTTAAAGTTACTAAATTTGAAGCGATTCCCGGCCATGGTATCGAAGTAGAAATTGACGCAGTTCATGTATTAATCGGTAATAAAAAGCTGATGGATAACAGGAAGATTTCCCTGGAGGAAATGAAGGATATCTCTGATAAGCTGGCCGGCGAAGGAAAGACACCGATGTACATCGCTATGAATCAGAGTCTGTCAGGAATTATTGCCGTAGCGGATGTAGTAAAGGAAAACAGCGCCAAAGCAATCAAGAAGCTGCAGTCCATGGGTATCGAGGTCGCCATGATAACCGGTGATAACCGCAAAACGGCGGAGGCAATCGCAAAGCAAGTGGGCATCGATAGGGTTCTTGCAGAAGTTCTGCCTCAGGATAAATCCAATGAAGTGAAGAAGCTTCAGGCAGATGGCAGGAAGGTATGTATGGTGGGTGACGGAATTAATGATGCACCTGCTCTGGTACAGGCAGATATCGGTATTGCAATCGGCTCCGGTACCGACGTAGCAATGGAATCCGCAGATATTGTTCTCATGAGAAGCGATTTGATGGATGTTCCTACCGCCATTAATCTTAGTAAAAGTACGATCAGAAATATCAAACAGAATTTATTCTGGGCTTTCGGATACAATGTCGCCGGAATTCCAATTGCGGCAGGTGTACTTCACTTATTCGGAGGACCCTTATTAAATCCGATTTTTGCTGCAGCAGCAATGGCCTTCAGCTCCGTTTCTGTTGTATCGAATGCGCTCAGACTGAAGAATTTCAAAGCGTATCAATAATAACTCTAATAACTCAGATAATATATGGTATTATCTGAGTTATTATCAGTTAAGCTTCTGAATGCATTGAAGACGGCGAGTGCCTGTGTTAAGATATAATTTAGGTATGACAAAGCAAAAATGATAAGAAAACACTAATATACTTAACAGTAACATTGCCCGGAGGTGGGATATGAATAATACCAAGAAAGTATTAGTCGTTGAAGATGAAGAAAAGATTATCAGTGTCGTAAAGTCATTTCTGGAAACCAAGGGCTTTACCGTGGTGACCGCGCTAAATGGAAGAAGAGCACTCGAGGTTTTTGATCGTGAGAACATCTCAATCGTATTATTGGATCTGATGCTGCCTGAGCTTTCGGGCGAAGAGGTCTGCAGAGCCCTTCGCAAAAAATCCCGAGTGCCGATTATTATGCTGACAGCAAAATCGGATGAAGCGGATATGCTCAATGGCCTCGGGATAGGAGCGGATGATTATATCACAAAGCCCTTCAGCCTGAAGGCGCTGTATGCCAGGATGGAAGCGGTCATGCGCAGATCATCGGATGATATCCTGCCTCTGGTCGTAAGAAATTCCTATAACGAAGGAGATTTAACCGTAGATTTCGAAAGCCATATCATAACCAAGCAGTCGGAGGAGGTTAAACTTACTCCGAATGAATTTAAAATACTTGCTGCCTTGGTGAAATATCCGAATAAAGTATTTACCCGGGACGAATTAATTGCAACTGCCTTTGGCGATGAGTTCGAGGGTTATGACAGAACGATTGACAGCCATATTAAAAACCTTAGACAGAAGATAGAGACGGATCCGAGAAACCCCGTGTATGTTAGGACGATTCATGGAGTTGGTTATAAATTTGGAGGTGAGTAATTGAAACAGAGCTTAAAAACACAGCTTTCTACTACGATATTAACGGTAGTCCTCCTGACAATTGCCATCATCAGCTTCCTGGCAAATTATTTTATTAATCAACAGTTTACTGCGTATATTGCCAAACAGCAGGAGCTAAAGGCTCAGATTATCACGACCAGTATAAGTGAGCAATATACCGCTTTTACGAATCAATGGAACCTGGATTATATACATGCCATCGGAATGTCTTCCTTATATGAAGGCTACATTATCAAGGTGTATGATAAGGATGATAACATTCTATGGGATGCCCAGTCCCATGATATGAATTTATGCAATCGCATCATGAACGAGATATCCGAACGAATGAAAGTGAAATATCCGCAATTAGATGGTGAGTTTAAAGCCACGGATTATCCGTTGGTTCAGGAGGATAAAGCAGTAGGACATGTGAGTATCAGTTATTTTGGCCCGTTTTTCCTGAATGATAATGATTTTAAATTCCTGCATTCACTCAATACAATCCTATTAAGTGTAGGCTTTGTATCCCTTCTGGTATCATTAATCGTAGGGCATATGATGGCAAAGAGAATTAGCCTGCCTATCTTAAAGACAGTGGAAATCACAAAACAGATTGCGGATGGCAGATATGAAGCCAGACTGGAGGAGGGAAGCAACACCAAGGAACTGGTGCTTCTGGAGGACTCTATTAACCACCTGGCAGTTTCTTTGGAGACCCTGGAAAAGCTCCGCAAGCAGTTAACGGAGGATGTTGCTCATGAACTTAGAACTCCGATTACAATTCTTCAATCCTACCTGGAGGCTATGACAGAAGGTGTCTGGGATGCTTCACCGGAACGGCTTCAGAGCTGTTATGAGGAAGTTATACGTATCGGTAAGCTCGTTGGGGATCTGGAAAGTCTGGCAAAGCTGGAAGGGGAAAATCTGAAACTGAATAAGCAGAGAATGGATCTTTATGCTGTTATTGACAGAACAGTACAAAGCTTTTCAGCTGAAACTGCTGATAAAGGATTGCAAGTTGCCCTTCTCGGCCCTCATACGGAGTTGCTTGCCGATCAGGACCGTATCAAACAGGTAATCGTAAATCTGTTTACCAATGCGGTTAAATATTCTAAGGAAGGCAGCAGTATTAACATCGAAGTATTTGAAACCAAGGATATTGCAGGTTTTCATATCTCGGATACCGGTATTGGGATATCGAAGGAGGAGCTTCCTTATATATTTGAACGGTTCTATAGGGCGGATAAATCCCGTAATCGTTCCACCGGAGGTACCGGCATCGGCCTTACAATAGTAAAATCCATCGTTGAAGCACATGGAGGAAGAGTGTCTGTTGACAGTAAACTCAATGAAGGCAGTACTTTTACAGTTACCCTACCGAAGGAATAATCTATGGGATCGATATGGAGGCAACCCAGTATAATAAACTGCAAATTAGGATGGGTAAATCCTTAATATTCATATAAATTAGCAGAAGAACCGGATATTTGTCACGCTAAAATTTATATAATCTTTAGGGCTTTAATAAAATATTTATACTATCTTTATGTCGAAATAAATATAATATAAAATTGGTATATTCAACATACTGAATTATATTCTGCCTATACATAAATGAATTGTAAGGTTGGAATAATATTTTATCAAAGTACTAGAGGAGAAATTTAAAATGAATATTAAGCATATCTTGTTGGGAAAGCCATTAAAGAATAACGAAATCAGCCATGAAAAGATGTCCCGTCTCTGGGGTTTACCTATTATGGCTAGTGATGCCGTATCTTCTGTAGCATATGCAATAGAGGAAATTCTTTTGATATTAGTCCCTGCTTTGGGCATCTACGCATTCGGTACCCTGCCCTATATTGTAATTCCGATTTTAATCCTGTTACTTATCTTGGTTTTATCCTACTCCCAGATTATAGACAAATATCCTGGCGGCGGTGGATCCTACGCAGTAGCCAATGATAATATCGGAAGAACCGCTGCACTTTTATCTGCTGCTGCTTTAACCATTGACTACATATTAACCGTAGCCGTTAGTATATCATCGTCAACAGCAGCCTTAGCCTCTGCCTTTCCGGTGCTTCAGGATCATAAAGTAATGGTTTCGCTGATCTGTGTATCATTTATTACATTAATGAATCTAAGAGGTGTAAGAGAAGCCTCTAAGGTATTTGGTCTGCCGACTTACATTTTTATTATTTCGATGGTGATATTAATAATTACCGGAATATTTAAGCTGTTAACCGGAACATTGAATCCAATTGCGTATGCAGAACCAATCCTTCCGCAGGAAACGCTGCAGGGAATTGGAATACTGGTTCTGCTGAAGGCATTTTCATCCGGATGTACTGCTATGTCCGGCGTTGAGGCAGTAAGTAATGCAGTTCCGAGCTTTAAGAGCCCGTCAACAAGAAATGCAAAGCATATCTTATACATGTTGGGTGTCATCATTTTATTCATCGTTGGTGGTACGTCAATTCTTGCTGTACACCTGCAGGTAGCTCCGATGGAAGGCCATACGGTATTATCACAGATTACTGCTGCAGTATTCGGCCATACAATTATGTACTATATAATACAGCTATTTACTTCCCTGATATTAATTCTTGCCGCAAATACTGCTTATAACGGTTTGCCGCAGTTATTATATATCCTTGCGCATGATGGTTATGTTCCGAGGCAGTTTTCCTCGAGAGGAACAAAATTAAGCTTTTCCAACGGTATTGTCTTTATTTTTATCCTGTCTTCCTTATTAATCATTGTATTTAAGAGTGAGACACATTTATTGATACCTTTGTATTCTGTGGGCGTCTTCATATCCTTTACCATTGCCCAATTTGGTATTTTTAAAAAATGGATAAAAACGAAGGAAAAGGGTTGGCAATATAAAAGTGCAATTAACGGTTTTGGTGCACTTGTTACCCTGGTTGTATCCATCATCGTATTCAGTACCAAATTAATGGATGGTGCATGGATTCTGGCAATTGCAATACCGAGCTTAATGATTGTGATGTATGCAATCCATCGCCATTATGCCTCCATCGGCAAGGAATTAAGCTTAGAATCCTTTTACCCTTATTATAATAAGGATGCGGTTACCTCTACCCAGTGTATTCTGATGGTACATGATATCAATAAGCCGTTTTTAAAGGCAATCAATTATGCAAATTCGATTTCTAATAATATAACAGCCCTCCATGTCTGCCGTCATCCGGAGCATGCAGCCAGCCTTAGAAAGCAATGGGAGGATTTAAAAATCCCGATAGAGCTTAAGATTATTGAAACTCCTTACCGGGATATCATTAAACCAATGGATGAGTATCTGTGGCAGAGGGAGAAGGCGCTGAAGCATGGCGAGAATATCTCCGTAATTACTATAAAGTTTGTTACTCAGCACTGGCATGATAATATTCTGCATAACCAGACTACCTATTTCTTCAGCCAGCACCTCAGTAAGCATAAGAATATCTCAATGGTTATTCTTCCGTTCCACTATAAATTAGATAAATTTCAGAAGATGTAGTATTATTTTAAACATGTGAAGATTATGATAACGTAATCTCGTTAAAGAATCAGGAGAAGCATATAAGGTTTCTCCTGATATTTTTTATGCAAAAGAATGTCTAGGAATATCCTATAACAAGAAAGACCTATATATTTATCTCTAATTTAATTCTAATTATTCTTATATTGACATACAATATTATATGTTATATAGTATTATTAGCAAAACAATATTATTTCAATTTTTATTTTATATACCATGATGAAAGGAGTTGACTGTATGGTATTTAATACCGGTTCAGCATTGCTGGATGCGATTGTACTTGCTGTTGTTTCAAAGGAACAGGAAGGAACCTATGGGTACAAGATAACACAGGATGTTCGTCAAGCGATAGAAGTATCAGAATCCACTTTGTATCCGGTTCTTCGGAGGCTTCAGAAGGAAGATTGCCTGGAGGTTTATGATTTAGAATTCGGGGGTAGAAATAGACGATATTATAAGATAACTGATAAGGGAATGGTACAGCTTAGACTATATTATGATGAGTGGGAAAGTTATTTTAAGAAGATAAATATTATATTTGAAGGAGTGAATTAGATGACAAGGCTAGAATTCATGAAAGAACTCGAAAGCTTATTGCCCGATATCCCTTTGGAAGAAAGAGAAGAAGCACTTCAATATTATAATGGCTATTTCGATGATGCAGGGGAAGATCATGAAGATGAAATTATAAAGGAATTAGGCTCACCCAGTAAGGTAGCCTCTATTATTAAAGCAGATCTGAATTCCAATGCAGCCGACCGCGAAAGCAGGGGATATTTCACGGAAAAAGGTTATCATGATACGATTTATAATGAAGAGAAGTATGAAATTGTAGGTGCTGCAAACAAAGATAGCGGAAGCAGTGAACAGACGGATAGCACAAAGGATACAAACAGTACGAATGACACTTATGGCAATAATTCCAATGATGCGAATTATTCCAACGGAGCAAATCAGACAAATCAATCCTATCAGACAAAGAATGCTTATAATGCAAACGGTGCAAGTCAATCGAATGGAACCGGTTATTCTAATGGAACGGCAGGTCAGAGAGCATATTCGAGTACACAGCAAAATAAAAGCTCGAATTCAGCGTTGTTTCTGATCATCGGAATATTTACCTTTCCCATCTGGTTTCCGTTACTTATGACAGCCCTTGGCATAGCAATCGGAATTATAGCTGCAATCCTTGGAATCATCTTTGGATTTGGCGTTGCGGGAATTACGATGATGGGTGTTGGCATCGCACTGTTCGTCGCTGGTCTGGTTCAGATCACAGCCCCCTTAATCGGATTATTATTCATAGGATGCGGATTACTTGTCCTGGGCTTAGGCATGCTGTTTACACTGGCTTGCGTCATGTTATGCAAAACTGTTCTGCCTGCTTTCATCAAAGGAATCTTAGAACTATGCAGGCTGCCTTTTAAGAATAGGAGCGTGATGGCATGAGGACTTTTTTAAGGGTATGGTTAAGCATTAGTGCATTTGCCATTGCTTTTGGCATCGTTATTATTATTCTGGCTTTCGCTTCCGGTGGTGCTTACTGGAAGGATGTCGAAACGTATTCAGTAAACGAAAGCTATGATAATGTGAGTAAAATTGATTTCAATATACCTTATGGTGAAGTTAATATCCAGGTAGGTGATACCTTCTCCGTTGATGCAAAGAATTTGGTGCAGGATGATTTTCAATCTTATGTTACTGATGGTACCTGGTATATTGAAGAAAATGCTACTGATAAATTCAGTATTTTCGGGATCAGATTGTCACTCAGACAGTTATGCAATTGGAATAATGAGTTCACGCCCAAGATAACAATAACAATTCCGGAAGGATTTGTGGCAGAGGATTTCAATCTGCAGGTTGGTGCCGGTGACGTGAAAGCGGATTCTATCAGTTCTGTGAAAGGTTATTTTAATGTAGACGCAGGAAGATTATCGATTAATCAGCTAAGCATCAGCGATAAATCCCAGTATAGCGTGGGGGCAGGTGAAATGGTGCTTCAGGATGTAGCGATTAATGATATTACACTGGATTGCGGTGTCGGCAATATCCTGATCGACGGAGTCGTTACAGGCAATAATGATATCAGCTGCGGAGTAGGTGGGGTTGAGTTAGACATCAACGGTAAAGATAGCGATTATTCCTACGATATTAGCTCGGGTATCGGAAATGTTGAAATAGATGGAAATAAATACCACAATCTCAATGAGAGTACTAATAATGAAGCCGTCAATAAATTGACATTAGATTGCGGAATTGGAAACATTACAGTTGATTTTAATTGAAAAGAATGTATCATAATAATTAATGAAAGGAGGTAATTGTATGGAACCTAAGAAATTATATCGCTCAAATTCAAATAAAATGATTTGCGGAGTTTGTGGAGGTGTTGCAGATTATATCAACATCGATCCAACAGTGGTACGTTTATTATGGGTATTATTTGGTTTTACTGGTTTTGGAGTATTTGCTTATTTTGTTGCAGCAATTATCATGCCGCTTCAGCAGTAATATGAAGAACAAACGCAGCCCGAATTCGAAATGAAAGTTTCTCCTTCGTGCTGCATATGACAAAATGAAAGCCATGTTTTCGTAAGCAAGTCTAGAAAACGTGGCTTTTATTTTATCTAACTGTATATTCATGTATTCTGTCAGTCCGTTTATTCACACATAATTTGCAAATTGTGTCAATCGGTTCAAATTTATGTCAGTAGGATTGTTTCGGTTTAAAAAGTGCTTAATTCATTAATCTTTTTAATGATGGAAATGATCTGTGTGCTCTCAAAAGGTTTGGCTAGAAATTCTGCAGCACCATATTTGATGGCATCAACCATTTTCGTTTTTTGACCAGCAGCAGTAACCATAACTACCTTTGCGTTCTTATTATATTCCATGATCTGTCTTAATGCTTCAAGACCGTCTAATACCGGCATGGTTATATCCATGGTAGTAATATCCGGCTTTAGCTCTTTGAACTTAGCGATGCCATCTTCGCCGTTAATTGCTTCGCCAATTACTTCGTGTCCATTTTCTTCAAGAATTCCCTTTAGTATTTTCCTCGATGTTTTGGAATCATCTACCAATAGAATCTTTGCCATTCTAATTCCCCTCCTAATTTATTCCCAGCTGACGGTCAACTGCAACTACCAGATCAGCTTGTTCTCCATTGATTATAACAGGAACTACGCAAATATCGCCTTTAGAGGAAATCGTCATTCCAGAGTAAAAGAGCGGAGGTGTCATATCGATATGTATATCCTCATGGCTTAATTTAGATGCATATAATCCATTCGTGCAATTAATGAATTCACAAACAGAATCGAAAGCATCCTCATTAATCTCAGTAAATTTTTCTTTAGCGAAGGGATTGGCAATGGTAAGGAGTTCCTTGTCCTTGCTGGCAAAGCCTACGAAAAGCTCATGGTCACCTATCATTTTCTGGGAAGCGAGAGCTCCGAAGGAATATTCCTGAACCTTATAAGCTTTTTTAAGTATAATATCATTATTTATAAAACGTATTAAATTACGTAGTGTCAGACTGATGCATTCACCGACGAATTCCTCGTCAGTATCAACAAAAACCGGAACGATCCGGTCGATATCACCTGATTTGATGGCATCAAGATCAGATGAAGACAAGCCGTTATCTGCTTTAAACTGCTCTAGATAAGTCTCTAATTCCTGTATGGTTAAGATATTGTTTTCAGTACATACCTGCACAAACTGTAAATACGGATTGCCCTGCATATTCAGAAGATAAGTTACTTCCTCCGCCAACAGATATCCTTTCTCAATGGCAATGTCACCAAAACGTCTATCCATTGTTCTTTGAATATCATTGATTTCCTCTGCTTGCCTCGTAGTTAATAATTTCTCTGACACAGCAATAAGTCCTAATTTCACTCGTGCCTTCTGCTGCTGAAACATTACATCTTCAAATTGCGATCTAGAAATTTTATTCTTTTCCACTAAGTAATTACCAAAATATAGCCCGAACATGATATTTCTCCTTTCGTAATCCAAGATAATCTCCGAGCATTCTTATAATCGAGAAAATCCGTCCTATGTACCCCTACACATTATACGTAACAAGTAATTTGGAAATTGTTTATAAATATAAATCAAATTTCATTAAATTACTTATTCACCCAGAATTCTCATTTTAGAATGTTTTATATTAGTAATATACAACATAATTAGTAAAAAATACAGTCTTTATTTCAATTAATATGTCTTTTTATATATAATTTAAAATTATGTTAAGACTGTCGAAAATATCTCGTGAACAAATCTGATACCATATATTTTAACTGAACAATTATAAGATACTGTATATGGTATCGGTTTTGCTCACAGGATACTTTTAATACTCTGATCAAATTATATATATTTTATGGAATATTATTGAAGAAATACAGAATAATTATGCATTGGGTATATTTGGAAAAATACCAGAATTTATGCATCAAAGCTGATGCACTGTGAAATATCTAAAGCTGGAAATAAGCTTTTGAATGATTACAAAAAATCCCTCTTTTGGGGGATTTTCACATACATCAAGTATCTATAGAATTTATATGATAAGTAAATATCATAATAGCCTATCACTGTCTGTGCTTCCTTGAACTATCCACAGATGACTGTTCAGGCTATCAGCTTCAATATTATATGAAACTATACCAAGGGAGAAATAATTATGAAAAAAGTACGCGCTTATATGAAATTCATCTTGATTGGACTTACTGCTTTGCTACTTGCGCTGCCTATTGCAGGGTTGTGGTTGAAGGGTAATTCGGTGATTGTAAAGGCAGATACGAACGGCGGTCTGGAGGTGAATGCGGAAAGCTCTAAGGAGGTAAGTGCCTTTGGATTTTCGACAGAGCAGCCGCAGAAGGAGACACCATCAGGAAAAGAAGTTGACAAGAC
>DATMUM010000027.1:0-38177 GCA_035564175.1 Mobilitalea sp. | reverse complement strand
AGGGTTATTTTTTATTGAGAACTTTTGACTGTCCAGTTCTAGTTTATCTAAACGAAATAAATAATTCAATATAACCCCAAACGCATAGCTTAACTCACCGTTATCATTTCTTGCATTAAGCATTTCGTCGGTCATTTCGTAATACTCTACTATCGATGGTTTTCCACCCTCTAAGCATAAAACACCCACACGTTCATTAGGATTAGCTTTTCTTACAACTTTAGCACCGCTTAATTGATTGGATGCGATTGTGGCTCCTATAAAAATTGGGTCTGCAATTTTTTGAAGAACGTTATCAACTGAAAATACATTAATCCATTCTATTTCACGATGATGTAAGTCATCAAGTAAGTCTGCCTTAACCATTGATGAAAACCAACCACCATTACCGTTAGGAGATAGTGAAAGCTGGGCAGGTGCTTCCATTAATAATTTACCTTCATAACTTACTGAGGGTGTCATATCCTGAATATAAAAAGTTATAAATTCTTTTGGATAGCCAAAATAGTCATGTTCTTGAAGAAAGGTTATCGTCTGATCGTTATTCTTAATGCTTGTCATGATGTATAATGGAACCCAAGTATTTGCCTCTTTTGATACATTCATTATACTTTTAAATATTAATTAGAAGATAAATACTTCCTTTGTTATTCCGATATTCACCATGCCCTTTGAACCTTCACAACCCAGACGTGTCCCCTGTCCCCCGGCTAATAAAACAGCAGCAACTTTTCCATCATGAATAATTTTAATCCCAATATCATAATATTGAGATTTATTAGCTTCTATTTGTTCAGCACTCATCCCTTCAAGAGGTGCGTATAATTCACTTTTTTGTTGTTGGTTTCGTTGAAATACCAGATTAATATGTTTCCAATCAACTTTTTCTATTTGAGCAGTTAAGCTATCCTTATCATCTTGAGATAATTTATCATAATATGATAATAAGTGTTCCTGGTTATGTTTCGTTAATAACAATGCCAATTCATTTCTGTTCATAAGCATCTCCCTTTATTGTATCAAAAGCTTCTTACTGAATTTTCTGAAAATCCTAAATCAATTCTCTGTAACTATCTTGATAATCAGCTTTTACAATTATATCATTCATGATAGCTTCTGGCAACATATACCAATAATGGTCACACATCACATTTTATAGAAAATGCATGAGTAAATGGCTTATTTTGCTGCATAGTATGAATTTTTATATTTCATTAATTATATTACTCCAAAATTCTTTTGTTTCAATCTGTGATAATCTAGCTAAAACACTTTCTTTATCAACAAAATCCTGCATTACGTATTCTTCTGGTATTAAATACATCAATTTTTTCAATCGATAAACATGTTTTCTGGTGAAATGAAAGCTTAACGATCCAAGGCATTAAATATCTCATTTTCTTAAAATCTTCGAATCCAAATGTTCTATCAAATAACTAATAATTGTACTGAGGGCAGTTCCATGACTACCAATAACTATATTTTTGCCTTGGTACTCTTCAATAACACGCATTAACGCGTTTATATTACGCTCTTGTACATCCATCAAACACTCTCCATCTGTAAGCTTATAACTAAAATCAGCTCATTGCATTTGAGAAATATATTAAAATCATCTATCCAGCCGCTATCAACTTTTTTTTCACGAAAATCATCTATTATTAAAATGGATAATTTTTTTGAATTAGCAAAATCTTCTGCTGTTTCTATTGCCCTTGTAAACGGGCTTGGCAAAACTAAATCTATATTTTTATCATTTAAATAGGATGTCACTAATTTTCTGTCTTCTTTTCCTTTTGGTGTTAACTGTCTTTCTATGTCATTATGATTTGTATAATCTGGTTCTGCATGTCTTATAAAATAAATGTTTGTCATATACGACTCTCCATTTCCCATAGATAAAATAATAGTGCATATATATTTGCCAGCAATATTCATTTATTCTAATTTAGGTATTTCTATAAATTTCACAGCTTTTTCTGCATCTTTCTTTGATGAATATAATACAACATCATCTGTTTTGTTCATGGTTTTAGTCCTTCGTTCATTAATAGAATCAATAGGAAAAATGAAGTTTTTCAAATTATCTGCAACAATAAAAATTTCATTATGATTATTAACATAACATATCTGCGCTGACATATTTTCAATATCAGTTGCATCACCAATAGTTCCCCAATATCCATTGTTGCTATCTGTTGCAAAAATATCAACTCTAGGGAGTGCGTAAAAATTAACTGTTGTAACATTGCTGTCGAAAATAAACCTTATATCATACTTGTCTGCTAATAACATATATGTATCGTCATCAGCAGATTCAGGCATAGAAGCTATAGTCGTACCTGCATAAATTAAATCATAGTCTTTACAAAAAACGGCACCACACCCAAGCTGAGTTGCATCAATATAACGTAACTCTTTCATAATCTTTATCCTTTCAAATTAGAATTTACCTGGAAGCATCAATGATTTCATCTAATAAGCTAAAACGTTTTAAACAGGAAATATATTCGGCGACAATTTCAGCACCGAACTTGCGATTTGGGCTCTGAATATCCTTATATAAATTCCGTGTCGCCTTCCATTCTTCAACCATTTTGGGTACTAATTATCTAACTTTTTTACTGGAGAAATGTTTGTCCATTGCTTCTTTTCACAAAAATGTTCCCAATCATGTATATCAGGGTCATCTTCAAAAACTACTTCTGCGTTCCAGCCAAACAATTCATAATTCTTTGTATATCCCCAACTTTTATATGTATTTATTATAGAATACCCTTGTCCATATATTCCTTTCGCCACTAAGGTTTCAGGTAAAATCCGACCAGAGAAGCCTTTGGGAACTTGAGTGTCAAAAGGTACAAATTTACCAATAATATAGCTATAAGTTTCATCTTCTTCAGTATAGTTTCCCGTCCATGCCATCATGGCACCTGGGATAATCGACGGTAAATTTTTAATTATTTCAAACGAACCGTCTTCAAGAATAATTTCCCATAGTTCACTTGCCTTATTTCTAAGGAAATCAGGCCCACCGCATCGAACTTCTCGACCTACTAATTTCATTTGAGGCATTTCAAATATTTCAACCTCATCTATGTTTGCAGTCATTTCATTAATTTTTTTCATTTTCCAATTCCCCTCCTTACTAACATTATTACCAACGATAACTTCCTGGTTATCTGTTTCATCAACATAGTAACATATCAGAATAAAAAGATATACTTAATTTACCAAATAATTGCGTGTACCAATTATGTTGTATACTTTCTACACTTCCTCAAAAAGTGCATACCTATTCTGTAAAAAAATAACGTAAATTCTTGTTCCATCAGATAAAAAAAGGCAATCTGCTTGATAAAGCACACAACGAATATAATAATTTGCGCTAATGTTTCTATCGTTTGACATCAAGGTTATCAAAAATGCAATTTCCGTTCATACTCGAATTATATAGTATTACATAAGTGAGAATAATTCGTCGAGAATTGGCTTGCATATATTCGTAACTGTGCCTGGGGAAAACGGATTAGATAAATTACCAACCTTCAAAAGATTTAAGTATTCCATACTTCCTCCTGTTCTACATAAGTTAGCGTAGTCTTTCCACGTCTGGCCAAAATCATGTTTTGAACGTTCGTAAAATTCGAAAACACTGATTTGTGCAATATTATATTCGATATAATAAAAAGGATGTGTGAAAAGATGCGACTGGTTAGGCCAGTATGTTCCACGCTTAATTGCTTCTAAATCACTCTCTCTCCAAGGCATATATTTATTTTCAATTTCTGCCCATAGCTCGCAGCGCTGAGTACGTGATAAATTAATATCATCATATATAGCATGCTCAAATTCATCTATTGCACATCTGTAAGGAAGGTTATCAAATGAATGAAATAAATGATTACGGATATAAGTATTCTTTTGATTTCCCAAAAACCTATCCAAATAAGGATATGCAAAATGTTCCATTGTTTTTGAATGTATTTCATTAATTGAGGTTGTTGCATGATGATATTCATATAATTTTTGGCTACGAGCGGCTGTATAAAATGCATAGCCATGACCTAGCTCATGGATAAGATAATTTGCCTCCAAACTATTACCATGGTAACAGCCAATAATAAAGGGTGACTTGATATATGGAAGCATACAGCAGCAAAAATTATTCTGACGCTTATTTGGTCTGTCTGCAATATCGAATAATTCATGATCAAATATATTATCTATGTAATATCCGCTTTCCATAGAAATGTCGGTAAACATGTCTTTTATTGCAGCAATTAATTCATCAGTATCCTTAATAATAGTGTCCGGATATTTTATCATATCTGATTTTCTTAATTCGTTACATGCAGGTGTAATCAATTTCTGCATTTGCGTACGAAATGTGGCAATTTCTTTTTCACCATAATCAAAACGTCCGTGTATTCTGTACGCCATCTCAATATAGTTTTTGTACCCCAATGTTCTTACAATTTCAGTGCGCACTTTAATCAATTTATCTAAAATGTCATAGAGTTTGTTGGAAAATTCTTCTGTTCTTTGATTTGCAGGAAGCAAGCTCATATATTCTGATCGGAGTTGAGATTCTTCAGCTTGTAATGTGATGGTTTGTGTATCCGATAGCATGATATTATTACTAAGTTGATTTATAATCTTATCGCCAAACTCTAAACGGAATTCATTGATATATGAAGAATTCAAAAGCAATTTGTCGCATTCGTTTTGTAATACAGCAATTTGTGGGTCCTCTATATTATGTATACGCACTTCTTCTTTATAAAAATCGTTCGAAATACCGCATAAATAACGTATAAATGCAGTTTCTTCAATATACTCCAGATATTGCATAGCCTCTTTCATAGAGAGCCATGATTTGCGAACATCCGCATATGAGGAAGCGTTTAATATCATATTCTTATATTTTAACAAGTTTTCTTTTTCTTGTTTATAGTCGGGTCTTATATAACTTAATTCATTAAATTTGTTCATAAGCGTTCCCCATTCATTATATTTCTCAATTTATTCCATTATATATTTTCTGTTTTATAACGTCAATCAATCGAGAAAGTAGTAACTTCACTTTATCTTAATGTGTACACATCTTATAGCGATCATGATAACGGTGATATCCATCCATAAGATTTACAGGTGGAGTACCTTTCAGGTTTATCAGAAACATTTTTATATAGATAAATCGCCCCCATCAAAATTTATTTTAATCTTACTATTGCTTTCCAAATGAAGTACATTTAAACTAGACATAAGGGTTTCTCCTTTGTTTAATGGTAGTGTGGTAACTTCATTTTAACAAAGAAGGAACTCTTTTTCTATGCTTTTGCTTCACTTTTTAAGTGAAAGTAATAAAAGATAAAAATACAGTATAGCTATGCGGTGCGAAGCACTGTTTGACAAAGTTTCATGAATAATATAGGATTAAGAGGAGTAAATCATTAAATAGCACAGAGATATTAAAGCGGAATGACCAGCATTGGAAAAGAATTTGGTAAAGGGTTTTCCAGATCCAATCTGCAGAACATGCAATCATTTTATTTATCATATGAGAATTGCCAGTCAGTGACTGGCAAATTGAGTTGGACACATTATTGCGAATTGCTAAGTATCGTAGATAAAGACAAGTGAGGATTTTATGAAAAAGAGGCAATCAACGCAAACTGGTCAGTCAGCGAAATGAAAAGACAAGCGTAAACTGAAAAATAATCAGTGATTTCACTATAAAATACATTTGGGAGAGGTATTGCTTATGCGAAAGGAAAAGGAAATGTTCGATTTGATATTGAATATAGCAGAGAAGGATCCACGTGTACGAGCAGTATATATGAATGGGTCTCGTACGAATCCGAATGCACCAAAAGATGTTTATCAAGATTATGATATTGTATATGTTGTTGACGATTTTGAGTCATTTACCGCTGACCTTAACTGGATTGATGTTTTTGGAGATAGACTTATTCTTCAGATGCCTGAAGCCATGCGTTATCCAAGCGGTGCCGGACATTTTAATTGGATGATGCTTTTTACCGATGGCAATCGTCTTGATCTAACGCTTATCCCGATCCAAAAGTTAGGGCTGATTGACAATGACAGTTTGACGATAACATTCCTTGATAAAGATGGCATTTTACCTTCATTTCCAACCGCATCGGATAAAGACTACATTATTAAGCCACCATCAGAATTGTTTTATTTGTCCTGCTGTAATAATTTTTGGTGGTGCTTACAAAACGTAGCCAAAGGCATCGCTCGTAATGAATTGCCTTATGCAATGTTAATGTATCACAATGTCGTTCGTGAGGAGTTACACGATATGATTTCTTGGTATATTGGTACGATCTCAGATTTTAGTGTATCATCCGGTAAAATGGGAAAGTATTTTAAGCGATATTTACCGTCAGAGCTTTACGAGAAATATATAATGACTTATTCCGAAAGCGATTACAACAGTTTCTGGAAGGCAATCTTTGTTGCATGTGATTTATTTCACTTATTAGCAGTTCGGGTTGGATCGTATTTGGGGTATCAATACAATCACCAAGACGATGAAAATATGAGGATATATTTGAACCATGTTAAGAACAAGGTATATGAAGGTTTAACAAATTAGAATGAAATATATGAATGTAATTTGTTTAGAGAACGACAAGTACATATTATAATGATTATAGCGCATATGCGATATGATAAATAATTTGAGAAAGGGTGATTTCATATGAGAAATACAGTAGTGCTCAGAGTGTTAATAAATAGGAGGGCGACAATACTTTAACCCTCCTGGTATTCAAAATGGAGGATTTTATGTTATTGCAATATAATGGATTATTAATACGAAATGCAACATCAAATGACAGTGAATTATTGTCTCAATGGTGGAATGATGGGAAAATAATGGCACACGCAGGGTTCCCAAACGGAACAGGACAAACTCCAAAAGGCATAACGGAAAGTTTATTACAAGATACGGATGATACGCATAGACGGCTGATCATTGAGAATAATGGCCATGCAATTGGTGAAATCAATTTGTTAATTATGCAAAATAGAGTCGTGAAGAGTGTAATACCATTTGCTTTACTATGAAATCGAGCAGAATCGTTCCTGCATGAACAAGGCACTATAACCTTTCTATTTGATTACATCACTTGCTACGAATTTTATTAGTATTTTTTTGAGCATCGCAGCTATCTGTAATTGAGTTAATCCCATACCACTTTTGAGCCATTCTTCCAATACACCGATAACCCCTGCAACAATAAACATAGATTCTACAACGTCGTATTCCGAAGTATATAATGATGGATCTTCCCATAAAACTTTATTACTGAAAAAAGTTTTAAGTTTTTGCAATACCTTACCATTGTCTTCGGTTTGAATAATTAATAAAATAATCTCCCGATTCTTATCTAAGTAAGTTGTTAATGTATTGGTTAATTCCATTAAATTAACTGGATCAAAGCTTGGATATGCATTGTTAAATAACTGCTCGAGTTCAGTGAATAGATTATTTTGGATTAGCTCATAGAGATCATATACATCCTTATAATGAAGATAAAAGGTACCACGTCCTAGATTAGCTCTTCGGGTAATCTCAGCCACAGTAATTTGATGAATACTTCGTTCTTTTAAGAGTGCTATAAAGGTATCACGAATTGCTATTTGAGTTTTTAAGGTTCGTCTATCCATTTGGTATCCCTTTATGAACAATTTCGATGTATCTGTTCAAATATAGACACATGAAACCATATTGCCGATTGTTTCAATTGATTGTTCAAATTATAATACACCTGTATTAAAAAATCAATGTATGTAAAGGAGATTGGTTGGCATGATTACATATCGTACGGCGAAAAAAAGTGAGATTGATGAGATAGCTAAATTACAAACGGAGGCCTTTTGTAATTATGATTATTTTAAAATGTTTGTTGATGACGAGAAGAGACGAATAAGATTTCTTGAGGCACTACAGAAGGTTGGAGTAAGATCTTCCTATAAGCATGAGGTCGTTTTTGTGGGTGTAGAAAATAATAGAATCGTATCTGCTGCAATTCTTAAAGCTCCGAAAGCATCCGAAAGTAATCTGATGGATTATATTTTAGCAGGAGGAATTCGGGTTTTATTGACCGGTGGGGTTAGGAATACCATTGGTTTTATTAAAATGATGAAGGAATCCAGTTCGAGGTGCTTTAGCGAATATCCTGATTCCTGGTATTTGACATCCTTATCTGTATCAAGTTTTTACCAGGGACAAGGATTAGGAAGCAAGATGCTTGATGAATGTATTAAGCCTTATATTGCAAAAAATGGGGGTGGGTTACTTACTTTAATCACAAATTCTGAACTCAACCGATCTTTTTATAAAAAGAATGGTTTTATTGAGTTTCATGAATCGGTGATTCGTCGTAATGGTAAGCAAATTGGCAATTGGAGTTACCGGCAGGAGATAATGCCATTATAGTACTTAGTGATTTATATGAAAAAGTAATATTAAAAAGGAACTTTATGCAGAAGAATTTTAGGATTCAGAATTCAAAAAATAAAGATTGAGAAGCATATTTTAAAGAAGTATCATAAAAAATTCAAGGACTTTGATAAAAATTTTAATATTTTTCACTTTGACAAAAAACGGACTCAAGATACATAAAATAAAAACTCCTGAACACTTGATTTTTCAGGCGTTCAAGAGCTTTTTAGTTAAGTGCGAGACGGGATTCGAACCATAATCCCATCCTACAAATACTGAAAAGAAAGGGGTTTCATCCACTTCTGATTAATGTGCACATAATAGTGCACATATTTAAAAAGAGACTTTATTTAGTTCTTTATAGAATTTTCAAAACATTAACCTAAGGGATATCTATAATTTCATCATGGTATTCAATCTCACCTTTAGTAATTTTTCCTTCGTGAAATATAATTGGAATCTTAAAATATTTACTTTTAGAATTATCATATCCACTTACATAATAATTTCCATCCTTATCTTGATTTAGCTTTTCGGTTTCTCTACTACCAGATACATTTAAATAACCTAAATCGTTTATAGCAATTATTTCGTCTTGAGAAGTATTAATTTGATACATTTTATATAAATTCAAATTACTGCTAAAATATTGTCCTATTAGAAATTCATAATTGCCATCACTGCCATAGTCAATTAATTCTATTTCAAATTTTTTTCTAAACCTAAGTTCATCATCATATCTCTCTGCCCAATCTTTACTTAAATCAAAGTTATTTACTATATTCCCGTCTTTCTTTAACACAATTTCAAATTGACCAATATAATTATCTCCATAAAAAGGACCCATTGAATCTTCATCAAAATAATAGCCATCTTTCATTATTATCTCTATCTCATAGCTTATATCTTTAGTATGAATTATTTTTCCGTGTCCTATCATAAAATTAAATAAATGTTCTTTTTCTTTATTTACTTCATTTTTTTCGTCTGAATTAATCAATGTATCTTCCTTAGCTTCATTACCTGAATCCATTTCTTTGCAAGCACAGAAGCTAATTGATATTGCAATTATAAGAATACAAATTTTATTTAGTTTCAAAATCTAGTTATCCTCCATAATATGATGTCAATTACATTATATATATCAACAATTAATTATAGTAAAATTTGTTGATGATTATACGATAACTTGAATTAAGAAGCTTCCTCATGATACAAAGGAAGCTTCTTATAAACGCGAAAGAATATAATATAAAATAATCAACAATCGTTTATTAGTTCCAATCTAAATCAAAATAGCCATCTGCTATTGCCATAAATAAGTAATTACCACCACCAATTGTTGGTAATAGGGTTATATCGTAAGTATGAGGGGTATAAATATAGAGTACATATGTAGCTTTATTGTTAATTTTCACGTATTCAGTTCCATAGTTTACCAATTTGGTTTGAGGATATGAAGATGGTGCGCTATCATATGTATCTCTCATTAGTTTTACTCCACCAGATATTTGCTTATCCAAACCAGAACATTCCCATATTTTACCGCTATCTGTTGCTCCATATCCCATGCACCAGATTATGGATTTTGAACTATGAGGTGTTCCAGTAGAGTTTTTAATTAATGATGACTCTTTTTGTATATGCGTAATTACTACTTTGGGATTTATATTATAAAAACCGCAGTATAAGTTAATTAAGTCAGGTAATCTGGTTTGGTCACTTGCATTATAAACCCCATTCGCATTTTCTCTGTAGATTTGGATATCATTCGCAAACACAGAATTCATGTTTTCTAAAAAAGTCTGGATTTCTGCTTTGGTCATAGAATTTTTATTTGTGAATTCACTATCGGATAAAATATTGCTTAAATTATATCCATTAATAATAGTATCTGATGCAACTGCTAATCCGCTTAATTGCGTGGAGGTATTAGCAGTTGTTAAGGACTCGGTGGATATAGAAGCTAGTTCTCCAACATATTGCTCTTTGAGTACTTCATTATCTCTTGTAGTTTTGACTTTTACTTTACCATTATCAAGTTTTTCAAATCTAACTATTATACCATCACTATCTTCGATAATATCAAGTTCTCCATCTGCATTGTATCTATATTCAACGTATGCACCGTCAGAATGATATTCATTAGTTACCTTCCCTTCATTATCGATTAGTATAATATTTGCATTGCTCTTTTTACTTTTATAAACTTTCTCTATTTCATTTTTAGTCTTTCCAGTTAAATCCTGGAAGTTTAGTTTGTCCGTTTGCTCTTTGGCAAATACACTATTATTTGACGTTAAAATAAACACCATCAGTAATAGAACACTAATCCATCTTAAGTTATGTTTTTTCATTTCCAAACTCCTTTCAATATGAAAGATAATGTGTACAGTAACAATTAATCGTTTGTTTTGATGCAATATTATCTGCTACAAAATGTATGGAAGTAATTGGTGAAAAGTACTTCGCGATATTAAGTTACATTACCTTAAGAACGTTCTTAATCGCAGTATACCATATATATATTAAATGTAAATACATATATTTACATTTTTCTCAATATTAACCTATATTTTACATTGCATTTTAAATATAATCACATTAAATATAATATATCAACAATCAGCGTACACCAATAAGAAAGTGTAGATAATACCCTTTTATAAATGATGTATACTATTTTGATTCGTTTTTTCTGTGCAAGATGGCGTTTCATTAAGCATATATTAAGCACAATCGGATTATAAAAGATATAGTGAAATACACCGTTAAGGCGTATATATCCACCTCGGAGAGAAATCAAACAACGAAGTTTCCATGCTGCTCATGGATCCTTCGTTGTTTTGATGTGAGGATGATACAAAAGCGTCGCAGACCCCTCGGAGAGCGAGCAGGTCAGTTGTAAAACTGCCCTAGTGAGTTAATACAGATTCTGTATTAAAAAATAATTAAATTTTCTTCTTGAAAAACAGCAAAAAAAAGCTCCTTTTTAAATTTGTCATTCATTTTTATTAATATACCGGATTAACAAATTTTTAAAGGAGGTAATTTTTATTGCTAATGTTTGTATAGTAAGACATCAAGGTTACATAAAATCAAAAATGCAGTTACCGTATCGACATAATTTTAGGACTCTAAAGAATTATGGTAACAAGAACATTGATGCATCGCTTACCTATTTTAACACAAGCCTAGTTAATAATCTAAAAGATGGGGAAACCTATCTGACCGCGTTCAATCGGCTTTATGAAAGTGGGGAATTTAAGGGACAGTTGAAAATTCAAGGTGCAGAGGAAAAGCAAACAAAGTGCTTAGATGAATTTCTGGTTTATCCACCATATGAGAAAATCATGGAAATGAGTCTTGAAAAACAAGAAGCTTTCTTCAAGAAAGTATTGAAAGCTCTTCAAGAATATTTTCCAGACTTGATTATCTTATCTGCTAATATACACCGAGATGAGGCATTTCATCCTAAAGATGAAGAAATGAAGGCTCTCTTTCCCGAAGGGAAAGTAACACCGCATATGCATGTTATTGCAATTCCGGCTGTCCATGATAAAAAGATGGATTGTATGAAGATATCCATAACGGAACTATGGAAAGGGAAGTTTAGTTATCGTAAATTCCAAGATTACATGTATAATGCAGTCGGGAAAGAATATGGATTCGACCGTGGAGAAGTTCTTGATTATGGAGAGGCTACAAAGCATTTAGAAGTAGAAGAATTCAAGTTAAAAGAAGCAACAAAATCATTGAATAAGCTAGAAACGGAAATTATAAGAAAAGAACAGGAACTTGCTGAAAGGGCAATAGATTTTGAACCGGAAGAACATATTAATCCTTTTAATGTTAAAGAAGTTATAAAGCAACAAAAAGTCATCAACAATGCATTGAAGATGGAAAAGGAAAAGAATTCTCTACTACAGAAAGAAAAGGAATGCCTAAATCAATCGATAAAGGAAAAAGACGCATTAATCCTTAATCAAAACCAAGAAATTCAAAATCAGCAAGAAAAACTCTCTGAAATAGAGAAAGAGCAATTACTAGAGAAGGATAGAACTAATGATATTCTAAATATTAAAGTATCTGATGAGCGCCTACGTCAAGTTATCTTGATGAGGCGAAACAGAAAAACAAGTTATATGACCTTGTGGTAAGAAAAATCAAAGACTTCTTACCAGAATTGATAAAGACATGTCCGAAATTTATTCGCGAATTATTGGACTACAAGATTCTCCACAAAGACGATTTACCACAAAAACGTGAGAACAATCGCCATAAAGGCAGATAAGCAACTATTAACAATGATAAGGCAGAATTAAAATCAGACTCTCTGAATCAAAGAATATTTATAACAAACAGAAGCCTTTTTTCTGAAAGAGGGGTTTCGTTATGTTAAATTTTGATAAAATGTTGAAAGAAGCAATTAGTCGTGATATCCTAACCGTATCAGAAGTGGATGATATGTTAAAGATGACACGTAAAAAATTAGTAGAACAAAAGCATCCATATGCAATTAACAGCCGTACTAACGGCAGAGTAATTACCACAGTAAGGGAGGATGGTAAGCTTAAGCAGATATCCGCAGTAACCATGGAAGATATGCTTGATAAACTGTATCTGTTTTACTTTGAGAACAAGAAGAACTTGACCTTAAATAATTTGTTCCCAGAATGGAAAGCAGAACGTCTAAAGGATAAGAGCCTTAATATTAAAACCGTTAGACGGGATAATGAACACTGGAATAAGTATTACAAAGACCATTCCATCATTCATGTGCCGATTTCAAAGCTGACCACCAAGATGCTGAATGATTTCTTTAATACTACCACTACCAAATTTAATCTCTCTAACAGAGAATACAACAACATGAAAAGCATAATGATTGTTTTAATGCGAATTGCTATCGATGAAGAGATAATCGTGGAAAATCCAATGAATGGAATCTATATAAAGACAAAATTCCGTGCAGTCAGAAAGAAAAGTGACGGTTCCAAGTTGTATCTGAATGATGAATTCGATACTTTAGATACACATCTTGAAGAGGAAAGCACAATTGAAGCATTGTGCATCCAGCTTATGCTTCAGCTTGGCGTTCGAATTGGTGAGGGTGTAGCGCTTAAATTCTCTGATATTGAGTATGGAAAGATAGCAATTCAAAGGATGGAAGAAAAGGTACATATCTTTGACGGAGAGAATTTTAAGAGTGCCGGTGTACAGATAGTAGAACATCTAAAAAAGGAAAATGATTAGGAGTACCGCTTTATCTCTATTACAAACGTAGCAAAAGATATCATAAGAAAAGCCAGAGAGCTTAATCCCGAAGGTGAATTTATCTTTGAAAGAAATGGGGAGCGAATAACTGCAAGAGCAGTAACCTATTGGCTTAGTAAATATTGCAGAGATGCAGGAATTACATACAAAAGTCCTCATTGCACAAGAAGGACAACTGCAAGCCGCTTGAGTACGGAAGGAATGCCCTTGGATAAAATAAGGGATATTCTTGGACAGGTCGATGAAAGGACTACTCTTAATTACATTTACAATCCCAATACGGAACAAGAGAACTTGGATATTATGAATAAAGCTCTGAATAATAGCAATAAAAAGAACAAGAAAAAGTAGTGCACATATGGTACACATATCTGCGCAACAAAAAATCCCTTGAAAATCAAGGGATTTTGTAAGCGCGGGACGGGATTCGAACCCGCGACCCTTGCCTTGGCAAGGCGAAAAAAGGATAAAGTAAAGAATGGGATAAAAGTGTGAAAACCTTAATTTTGCGATGTTTAACAAATGTTAGCATTTCTGAGTCCTTCAAAATCAAGATAATCTTCAATGAATTGCTTACGAAGGAGCTCAAGCGGAACGAACTCGTTATACTTCCCGTCAATCTGCACCTTGTCAGGCAACGGCAAGTCATAAAGGTCAAGGTCACTATGAAAAATATCGTAGATGATGTTCTCCAACTCCTCTTTTGTCCCATCGAAAAGTACCTCAAGGTAAACACAGGTGATCCAAGGAAGTTTACTCTTTATTTTTCTGTGCCGTAAAGCGTAGTTCAAGGTCATTAACTGTCTTGTCCCCACCCAGGGGAAGATGGCGTATTTTCTATCAGACAGCGGGGTCACGAGGTTATCCAGTATGCCACTGTTGCGGGTAATATATTGAATTTCGGTTAATCTTTCTTGGCAGCGGACGCTTAAATAAGGATATGAATCATTCTCTTTTAGAACACTGCGAACTTTACGGACAAGAACGGTATGGAGCTCGGCGTTAAAGTCCACATTCCAGTCCACAACCGATATACCCGGAACCCTTTTAACAAAGATAACTTTCGATTTTTCATTTACATCCACCGTCTCCCATGCTATGCCCGCCAGCGCAAAACGGGTACCAACCGGGTAGACTTTATCAACCGTACCAATGGTACGGTTTTCGTCTTTTACAAGCAGATATTCCGGTGCAAGGAACACTGTCAGGAATTTATGGCTGTTTATGATCTTTTCACCTTCACGGCCGATAATCAACCCGCCATGCTCGGTACGTTGCAACTGATCTATGTTGATCATGTGGGAGAGCAGCTGTTTATAATCATCTTGCGGAATGCTTTTAAAACAACCCAAGGTCAGGATCGCCTGGGCAAGGCCTGCCGAGGACATCTCACCGTTGCTTTTTAAGCAGCTCATAGTCTGGTGATACAAAAGATTATACGCATGATTTTGCGGAGGGATCGGCTCCATCCAATGATCTTTTAAATAAAGCTCAATGATGCCAATCGTTCGGATAAATTCCCAATTGATCGGTCCGAGAATATCGGCGGAATTTATCCTTATGCTCTCCACAAAAGTAAAAAGCAGTTGAGGAACCTGCCCACGTCTGCCGCATCGGCCCAAACGCTGAGCGAAACTGGAGACATTGAGTGGTGCACCAACTTGAACGGCCTGGTCAAGAGATCCTATGTCAATGCCCAGTTCAAGTGTAACGGTGGCGCCAGTCACAATCTTTTCATCAGCGGATTTCATTTCATCCTCTGTATTTTCCCGCAGCAGAGCCGAAACATTACCGTGGTGGACCCGATAAACATCAGGTGCTTTGTTTTTCAAGGCTATTTCGCGTAAATGAGCAAGGACAAATTCTGTCTCTTCCCGGCTGTTGGTGAAGATAATAGTCTTTTTATCCAGTGTTTGTTTGAAAAGATATTCATAATGTTCGCGGTCGCCTATGTCCCCGGAGTTGACATTGACAACATTACCGCTTCCATCTCTTTCAACAAGATCACGTTCTTCGGCGTAATTTACGAAGCGTTCGATATGAAGCCTGACACGTTTTCTTCCTTCTTCAACAATGGGAGCGGCGCATTTTCGGCCGGTACCCATATTGAGCCAATTTTGAGCCAAAGAAACATCTCCCAAAGTCGCGGATAAGCCAATCCGTCGGGGATTTATTCCTGTAAGTTGTTTCAGACGCTCGAGAACACAAAGTAGTTGTAAGCCCCGGACATCCCGCATGAAAAAATGGACCTCATCAATGATAACAAACCGCAAATCAGAGAACATTGACAGGCAGGCACCACGTTTATTGGTGATCAGGCTTTCTAATGACTCCGGTGTGATTTGCAGCAACCCTTCCGGGTTTTTAATAAGCTTGTTCTTTTGGGTCTGTGAAGCGTCGCCGTGCCATTTTGTGACGGGGATGTTGGAATCAAGAAGCATCTGTTCCAGCCGTTTAAACTGGTCATTGATCAACGCCTTGAGCGGCGATATATACATTACTCCGACCGAGCTTGACGGCTTATTATATAATTCGGTAAGCACAGGTAGAAAAGCTGCCTCTGTCTTACCGGAAGCAGTCCCGGAAGAAAGGAGCAGATTGTCGTCGCTGTCGAAGATAACCTCACAGGCGGCAACCTGGTTACCTCGTAATTCTTCCCACTTGTTTTGATAAATAAAGTCTTGAATAAAGGGCGCAAGCCTATTAAAAACATCCATAATTTGTCCTCCAAGTTCTGAGAATGAGTGCTTGTATTCATTCTCAGAACGCAAACCTCAGTGTGAAAGTGTTCTTCTTTCACACTAGTCCTCATTCCTGCGCTGCTTAGTGTCTTGTTTACAAGACACTGCGCTGAGTGAAAGATTTTATCTTTCACTCTTATACCTCAAATTCTTGGACATTCGCAAAGGAATTTTTAGACTTCAAATTCTAAAAATTCCTTATGTATGTCTTCATCAGATAACCCACCTTTGGCCATTTCAAAGCTATTGCCGCCTAAAATCTCGGAAACGCTTTTCTGAGGATTCTGGTGCAGGATGTTAACCAATTCGATGAAATCGCGGATGATCTCACGCGGGGTAATGTGTGTCTCAGCACCGACACGGTTATATTCTACAGTTAAGAAATAGACCAATTCGTCATGCGACAAGGTGGGAGTGTAATTATAAAGCTGAGCATGGATGTTCAAAAGCTTCTCCACAAGAATATACATCTCCTCCTGCGACAGCATCTGCAGTCGGATGATGGGAGCGGAAAGGTCCTTGATATCAGCGGTGGCGAAGTGCCCCTCCGCCAAGCGTGAGCGTAACGCTTCATAGCTGAATACGCCTTTATACTTGTCCTCAATACATTGAGGCGTTCCACCCATAAGGAAACCGATATGGCTCGCTTTTCCTTGTAATACATCATTATACATGGTAAGGATTTTCTCGTAGTTGTTTGCTCTGGTGATGGAATTCGGTATTTTGAAGATATTGACCAGTTCGTCTATAACGACAAGCATTCCTTTATACCCGGCTCCGACCAGAAATGCAGCAAATATCTTTAAGAAGTCATACCAAGTCTCATCATTGACAATGAAATTGATTCCCAAATCGTCCTTTGCTTCTTTCCGGGTTGGATATTCTCCCCTAAACCACCGGAGCACATTTGATTTCATCGCCGTGTCGTCCTGCTTGTAAGCCTTCCAATAAGTGACCACAGCCTTGGCAAATTCAAATCCATTAACCATTCCTTCCAGTGAACTTGCGACTGCGTAGATTTGCCTTTCGACCAGATCGTCAAATTCATCTTCGCTCACATCAGGCTGAGCCTTCACAGTTGCTTGAATACCGGATATCCATTTTTCAAGTATCAACGGAAGCGCACCGCCGTCAGGTTTTGATTTGGTAGAAAGATTCTGGATCAACTCCTTATAAGTAGCCAATCCCTGGGCTTTGGTGCCGGCGAATCGGCGTTCCG
This sequence comes from Mobilitalea sp., assembly GCA_035564175.1. Classification (GTDB taxonomy): domain Bacteria; phylum Bacillota; class Clostridia; order Lachnospirales; family Lachnospiraceae; genus Mobilitalea. The sequence goes on along the minus strand of DATMUM010000027.1, from coordinate 20,458 downwards.
GCGAAAGGTCGGCATCCACAACCACAAAGCCCTTAGCCGTGGCGTAATTTCGGATTGTCTGGAGCAGAAAGCTCTTACCGCTACCGTATTTACCAACAATGAAACGGAAAGACGCGCTGCCTTCTTCAATCATCTCTATATCGTGAAGAATGGCGGCAATCTCCTGGGTTCGGCCTACAGTGATGTATTCGAGGCCTACTCTTGGCACAACTCCGCCTTTCAAAGCGTTTATTAAGATGTTCGCTATTCTGTTCGGTACTTGACTTGCCATACTCATTCGATCAATTCCTTTACTTGTTCTTTATAGTCATCGTATAAGACGAATTCTTCATCTAAAAGGTTGTCGCCAATGAAATCCATCGCCTTTTCGTTGATCCCATCAACAAGAACTTCCAGCATGATACCGCACTCATCAGCGTATTTCTTTAGTTCTAACTCACCGTGCAGCACCACAGATAATGCCTCGATTTCAATTTCAGTTAATATGATTTTTAAACTCTCCCAAGCATTGGACACGGGAGTTGGTTTAATTTCAAGCGATAACAGCGAAGAGATGTCCTGCATAATAGGTGTGTCTTGCAAAAGAGGCATGTCCTGCAAAAAAGGCTTACCTTGCAAAGAAGGAGTATCTTGCTTAAAAGGCATGTCCTGCATAGTTGTATAAGATAAATCAAGCGGTTTTTGAACGGGAATAATCGGAACGAACTGTTTTTCCTGCTCTGGAACGATCAATTTTTCCTGTGTGACCAGAGCTTCCTGTCTGATTCGGGACAATGCGACCTGATCCACTATTACGACAGTTTTGGTCGCCTCTTTGTAGAACTGAGCAACCGCGTCGCTTATGATTATTTCAAGAGATAAACCTGCTTGATTTAATTTACCGACGGCTTCATGCGTGACCGCATTGATGTTTGCTGAGAGCTTAAGCTTATATTTCGTAAGCTTTCTTAAAACAACTTCCATCTGCTTCATAATGTATCCGATCAGCTGCCGACCGTTTTCGGACGTGATGACCGTGTTGAAAGCCCATTTATTATTGCTGCATACGTAAATTTCATTTTCAGATAGCACGAACCGCCTGTCCGCCTGCTTCATCCATTGATAAAATAATGCGTCCTTAAACGGCTGCCATTCAGACATTTTCTTTGTAGGTTGAAATATCGATTCATCAAAATTGATTCCATTGTCTACAAATGTTTGCCTGAGCTTATTGGTTACGAAGTAGAAACAATCTGTGATCAGCTTCACTTTATCATCGGTAAAAAAAGTTGATTTTCTTATATCATATTTTGATATAGCACAGAAGAAATCGAAGTTGTCATCGGTGTCCACCATTTTCGGGTAATACCCGGTGAGACTGTTTGTATCAATGAATTCCTTAAAAGAATGCGGAAGCTCGTAGTAGATATGGTAATCCTTCAGCCATCTTAGTACATACTTGTCGATGGACTTATTATAAGTACTGAAAGCCTTCCAGAAAGACATCAGTTGATTTAGACCATCCTGTGGGCCGCTCACCCCGATGTTACCTAATAACTCATAGATATAGAGAAATGCATATGATATGGATATATCAGTGACATTTCCTTTTCTGACCTCTGTACGCCAGGTAAAATATGTCCGGAGCTGCTCGTATCCCATCATATGATAATATGGGAAGTATTGCGAAAATTGTGTATTTCCAGAATAATTATCTGAAAAATCTTTCATAAACATACCTTGCTTATAAAAGATTATCGCATTATCATGTCGAACCCGCTGATCAAAAAATCTCGAATTGTCATATGTGGAACGGTACGCTCTTGCAATCTCTTTCATCTGACCAAAGAGATCCCGCTTTTCATCCTTTTCAGGCTCCACTATTTTTTGAGGTTTTAATACAAATTTGCCAACGCCTGGTATAGGGCAGGAATCGTATTCAATCTCATAAAACATGTCTTCATCAAGTGAAACAGGTTTGGCGGATTTAGTTTGAGGCAATTCTATAGCAGCCCCGTCTACTTTAAACTGCTGCTGTCCGGGAATTTTAAATGACTCATATTTTTTATCTGTATTAAATCCGTCCATTATTTCACCTCAAAAAAGCTGTTAAGAACAAGATAATTTATATTGACTCCCATCATCTTCACAATACTAAACTGAAAGTATTCACCACAATTACCGGTCATTACTAAATTCTAAAGGGACTACCCGACAACCTTTCCAAATACTCTAAAGTCGTTATGATCTTGAATTGGGATAGGGTCATATTCAGTGTTCAAAGAAATCAGATACCCCTTCCCAAGCTTTTTTAAATATGCATCGTTGTTCAGGCAGAAGATTCCAATCTCTCCTTCATCCAGAGCAGGTTGCTCATGGATAAAGATAATTTGTTGATCTACAAAGCGGGGCATCATACTATTTCCGCTCACTCTTACCGCATAATCTGCCAAACTTGGAACTGTATTGTCAACCTCAATCATCCCGTAAGAACCATCATCAAGGTAATTACCGAGGCCGGCTGAGACCGGTATGTCATATAAACGTAAGAGCCGTTTGTCGGCGAAAGTCTGCCGTATGTCAATCACTCGGCAGATGTCGCAGATAGCGAGGAATGCCTCAATCGTGGGTTTTGACACCCCTGTTTCCCACTTACTGATCGTATATGTTTTTACGTCAAACCCTTTTTCTTTTAGGAGTTCAACCAGTTGTGTACGCGATATTTTTGCAGTCTCTCGAACTTCTAATAATTTTTTTCCCAAGCTCATATTGAACACCTCCAATATTATGATACATTGTTTTTTATAAAATGCAACAATAAAATCGCAGTTTCTGCAATAACAAGCTCGTTGTAATGCAGAATATGCATTTTGAATAAGTAGCCTTGCAATTTATTAAGACTACTTTTTCGGAGCTGATAGCCGGGATCGAACCGGCGAACCTCGTCCTTACCAAGGACGCGCTCTACCTACTGAGCGATAACAGCGTATTCAATTTTGTGGAATCTGACAATTGTTTGATATAATACCGTTACGTTTATGCCGTGACCCTCGCCTAGTCAAGGCGATATGGGATGAAGTGTGGGAAGAGAGAAGATTTTTACATGAGGAAGTATCATAGAAAATTCAAGAACTTTGATAAAAACTTTGATATTTCTCGCTCTGACAAAAAAATAAGACCTTCCGAAACTCGGAAAGCCTTGATTTTGCTGGATTTGTTGTAAGCGCGAGACGGGATTCGAACCCGCGACCCTCGCCTTGGCAAGGCGATACTCCACCACTGAGCCACTCGCGCATATTATGTTTTTGTGCTTGTGTGCTTGGTATTTTGTAAGCACATGACATAATATACTATAGATTTGATTGTTTGTCAACCACTTAAAAGTGAAATTTTTAAATTTTATTTATTATTTATATTTTATATTTAATTCAACCAATTACGAAGCTGCAGATATACTCATTCTTCTGGAACTGTTTGCTTTTTAAAGATTCTGATTTGGTAAGGGTAACATCTACCCATAATTCTTCGGCGGCCAGCATAAGGTTAGCAAGCATGATACCCATGTCAATCATTTTATTGTAGTCCAGAAGCTTCGCTACGAATAAGTTCTTTTTCGCAAATACGTGAATCCTGTTCTTATATACAACGAAGCGCCAAGGCTGGCTGTTATACATGGAGGGAGCTAACATCGCAGCGTTCAGAACCTGTTTGACATCATTGGATACTTCTTCCTTATATACAATCAGCTCGCTCTCCGGAAGGCGTTTTGCTTCGGAGTTGTCGCGGTAGAGGGGAGAAGAAGTCATTCCAAAGGCAAGTGCGACCACGAACTTATAAGCCATCGTGGCTTTCAGGCTTCTGCCTGGGCTTACGATGGAGTAGCAGGCACCCAACCCCTTCGATGTGAGATAGAGGTCAATCTGCTGCATCAGGTAACCGGCATTGAGCATATAATCCTCCTTTTCTTCAGAGGATATACATAAATAATAAGGAGCTTTTACATGAAAGGGTCCGGAAAACCCCTGTTTCTCTTCAATATTGCTTACTAATTTGAATTCAACAGCTATGCCTTCAATTAACATAGGGAGCTTATTCGCATAATCCAGGATGTCTGCGATTACTTCCCATTCCAGCTTTTCGTGCTTGAAATGCCGAATGGATCTTCTTGAAAATATAGCATCAAAAGTATTCATCTAACGACCTTCTTCCTTATTCGTTTGCTGCATCATTCTTCATGGCTTTCTTCTTATAGTAAAGGGGTGATATGCCATAATACTTCTTGAATAATTTGCTGAAATGATATACATCATCATAGCCTACCTGGTTAGCGATATTTTTAATACTGCCGCCATCAGAATTCAGAAGGATATCTTTTGCTTTTTCCAAACGAATTTTTATCAAATAGTTAATTGGGGATTCCCCGGTTTCTTCTTTGAATATCTTTGAGATGTAAACCGGGCTCAGATACATATTATGCGCAATTTGTTCCAAAGATATCTTATGCTCATAATTTTCGTTCAAATAAGTTATGATACGATTCACTGCGTAGTTTTTATTATATGTTTCAAAGTTATAACCTTTTTGTTCGGTATTCTCAACATCAGCTATTTCACGCATAACCAGCAATAGCATCTGCATTAGATGGGTCTTGAACATAAAATATCTTCCGACCTGATTACCTTCCCTCTCTGCAATCATAGTAAAACAATGCTTTGAGATCTCCTGTTTCAGCTCAGCAGTTGTATGGAGAATATAGCTTTTATCTGACAGCTCAATGGAATTGGGTGCCATGTTCTTAAAATGAAAATCTGTAAAACCGGAAATAAACTCAATCGTAGGTTCCTTCGGATTAATAATTATATGGGTATGCTTGACACCGGGATTACAAATAACGAGATCACCGGCTTCTACATCATATTCCTTGCCTTCGATCAGGTATTTGCCTTTACCGGATAGTACATATGTCATTTCAGCAAAATCATGGTCATGGTAAACACCTTCACCTAACATCTTTACCTTGGAAACGTAAAATACGGTTGGGTTAAAATCGTTGTATGTTAAATCATAATCAAAGGCCATAGTTCCTCCAATTAACCGCGGATGCGGATATAGTGCAGTGCATCATCAAAAGCAAGCAAATCTTTTAATAATTATATCATTACTATTATAAATTAGGAAATGTATTTTGAAAATAATTTTTTACAGCTTTTTATGAAATGGCATAGGAAATTATGTGCATTTTAGCACTTTTTATCAGTAATTAATCGTATTTAAGGGTTGATTTTCAAAAGACGAGGATTTATATTAGCATTATGCCCAAAAACAATCAATTAAGCTGACATTTTTCAACCCCCTAATATAATAAAGAACATTACATAAGTAATAATCTCCATTCTTTTTCATTACAAAGGGGTTATAATGAATTTCAGAATTTGTTACTACGGGTACCAATGAGGAGGTATTGATATGACAGCGATGCAATGGTTTTATTCTTTCTTGAAAAAATATCGTGCCAAGCTAACATTTGCATTGTTTCTAACAACAATTACTTGTTTGATTGCAATTGTTAACCCGCATATCTCAGGTGTTATAGTTGACGATATTATAACCAACGGAAACCATCAGTTACTACCGTTAATGATGATCATCATGGTGGTTACGACATTACTCCGGGCTATTTTAAAATACTGGTTCTTAGTTATTTTCGAAAAGTCCTCCCAGGGTATGCTCTACACCATGAGGGATTATGTCTACAGAAGGCTCCTGGCGCAGGATTTTAGCTTCTACAACAAGAACCGCACCGGTGACCTGATGTCCCGACAAACCGGTGATATGGATGCAATCCGGCACTTTGTTGCTTATGTTGTTTATTCCATTTACGAAAATAGTTTATTGTTTGTGATTGCACTTGTCATGATGTTCGTGGTTGACTGGCGTCTGGCTCTGATCATGATCGCCGTACTGCCTCTGACTGCCTGGGCAACCGCGAAACAGCTGAAGGCCGTTAAGCCTGCTTTCCAGAATATCAGACAGCGTTTTTCCAGTCTGAATACAGCGGTACAGGAAAATGTCAGCGGTAACCGGGTAGTCAAAGCCTTTGCCAAGGAAGATTATGAGATAGAGAAATTTGAAAAGGAAAATGACGGTTATCAGGAAGCACAATTAAATGCGGCGATGATTTGGCGTAAATACGTTCCGATCTTTGAATTCCTTGCTAACGTATTATCCGTTATCCTCTATCTGTTTGGCGGTATCATGGTTATCCATGGGGATATGTCCCTTGGTAAATTAGTAACCGCAAGCGGCTATCTGTGGATGCTGAACCAGCCCCTTCGTCAGGCGGGCTGGCTGGCGAATGATTATGAGAACTTTGTGGCATCCGTAGAGAAGATCTATTCCACAGTAATTGTCGAACCTTCCATCAGGGAGCCAGAAAAGGCAATCACGAAGGAACGCTTTAAAGGTGATATCGTATTCTCCCATGTCAGCTACAATGCAGATGATGAGGTAATTCTTAAAGATATCAATTTCCACATAATACCGGGCCAGAACGTAGGTATCATCGGTGCTACCGGCTCCGGTAAATCCACTTTAATGAATCTGCTTTGTCGTTTCTACGATGTGACTGATGGTGAGATTAAGATTGACGGTATTAATCTGAAGGATATGGATTTATTCTCCCTCCGTGACAATATCGGTATGGCAATGCAGGATGTATTCCTTTTCTCCGATACCATAGAAGGCAATATCGCTTACGGCAGACCGAACTGCAGCTTCGAAGAAGTGGAAGCAGCAGCCAAGATAGCCAATGCGCATAATTTCATTCTTCAGATGCCGGATGGTTATGATACCATCGTTGGTGAACGAGGAGTAGGACTTTCCGGCGGACAGAAGCAGAGAATATCTCTTGCGAGGGCACTGCTTAAGAATCCATCCATCATCATTTTAGATGATACAACCTCTGCGGTTGATATGGAAACCGAATCGCAGATTCAAAGCGAACTTGGTTCATTGAACAAGAAACAGACCGTATTCATTATTGCACACCGTATTTCTTCTATTAAAGATGCAGATCAAATTCTGGTTGTTGATAACGGACGTATCATTGAAACCGGTAACCATGAAGAGCTTCTGGAGAAGAAAGGTTATTACTATACAGTATTCCATCACCAGTATGGCGATTTTGACTCACTGTTAAGTAAGGAGGTGCGCAGCAATGGCTAGAAATAAATATGACATCGATGAAACCTTACAATCCGAATTTAATTTAGGACAGTTAAAAAGATTAGCTTCTTACATAAAACCATACCGCAAGGATATGATTTTTACGATCCTGCTTAACACGATTTCAGCGGCACTAAGCATGCTGACACCGATCTTTTTAATGGTTATCATGGATGATTACATTCCTAAGAATAATATCATGGGAATTGTATGGATCAGTTTATTGTTACTGGTGATTTATTTGATAATCTCAGCAATTATTGCAGCGAAAACAACGATTACCTCGAGACTGGGACAGAATATCATCCATACCATCCGAAGTGATATTTTCAGACACCTCCAGGAGCTTCCTTTTTCTTATTATGATGATAAGCCCCACGGGAAAATACAGGTTCGTGTCGTTAATTATGTAAACAGCTTAAGTGACTTGTTGTCCAATGGTATTGTTAATACAATTACAGATCTCTTCAGCTTGTTTTTCATCATCGGATTTATGCTTTATGTCAATGTAAGACTGACGATTATCACATTAATCGGTCTTCCGCTTCTGATGATCATGATCTTCATCATAAAGAAGAAGCAGAGAGTAGCCTGGCAGCAGTCCAGCAATAAATCCTCCAACCTGAATGCGTATATTGCAGAGAGTATTAACGGTATCCGTGTAACGCAGAGCTTTACGAGAGAGCAGGAGAATATCGAGATTTTTAACCGTCTGAGCGGTGATTACAGAACAGCCTGGATGAGGGCAGTTAAGCTTAACTTCCTGTTATGGCCGGCGATTCAGAATATATCAACCTGGACCAACGTGGCAGTATATGTACTCGGTATCGCCTGGCTGGATCAGGGCATGAAGGGAATTACCATCGGCGTGCTGATAGCTATTACCGGTTACATCGGCAGATTCTGGGCTCCGATCAATACACTGGCAAGCTTCTACAATTCCCTGCTGACTGCAGTTTCCTATCTGGAGCGTATCTTTGAAACCATCGATGAGCCGGTACTTGTCAAGGACTGCGAGGGTGCGGTGGAGATGCCTCCGATTAAGGGAAAAGTAGTATTTGACGATGTAATCTTCAGTTATGAGGATGATGTAAAAGTATTAAACGGCATCAGCTTTACCGCTAATGTAGGAGACACCATAGCAATCGTTGGTCCGACAGGTGCAGGTAAGACTACGATCATAAATCTAATCAGCCGCTTCTATAATCTTGATTCCGGTGAAGTTACGATCGATGGAGTTGACATCAGCAAGGTGACCATCAAATCTCTGCGTAAACAGATGGGCGTCATGCTGCAGGATAGCTTCATTTTCTCGGGGACCATCATAGATAATATCCGTTACGGTAACATGGAAGCAACGGATGAGCAGGTTATGGAAGCTGCTAAGACTGTCAGGGCACATGATTTTATTGTTAATCTGGAGAATGGTTATGATACTCAGGTAAATGAGCGAGGAACAAGACTTTCCGTAGGGCAGAGGCAGTTAATCAGCTTTGCGAGAGCGCTGCTCGCGGATCCGAAGATATTAATTCTTGATGAAGCGACCTCAAGCATCGATACGGAGACAGAGATTTTACTTCAGGAAGGCTTAAGCAAGCTTCTCGCTAACCGTACCTCTTTCATCATTGCTCACAGACTTTCAACGATTAAGAATGCCGATTGTATCCTATATGTAGATGGCGGCTTGATTCAGGAAATGGGTACCCACGAAGAACTGCTGGCTAAGAACGGTTATTATAATGAGCTTTATATGTCACAGTACAAGTTCCTGGAGAAGGATTCCGCGAGCATGGGAGCATAAACTAATACTCAGTAAATACTCAATGAATAAGAGAGCTGCATATATCAGGGTACTTCTAGGTACTTATGATGTTTGTAGCTCTCATCATTTTATCAGTGTGATAACTTAATAAACTGACTTCATCCGGCAGGCAGGAGCAACTTCCGATGGGAACTACTACGATCATATATAATGAAATCCCTTCTTCCATATACCGAGTGTTGAACCGTGTTACCAAATAAGGTACAATAATGGATGTACAAAGGAAAGGAGTTATTCATGGCATATCAATATGGAGAAATCGTACCGTATTTACTTGATTGGTACGGACTGAATGCGCGAATTCTTGCCTGGCGGGCAAATCCGAAGCCTTATTATGTGTGGGTTTCTGAGATTATGCTGCAGCAGACCAGAGTGGAAGCAGTAAAGGGGTATTTTGACCGTTTTATCACGGCGCTTCCGGACATCAAAGCTCTTGCAGAAGCAGACGAAGAGAAGCTTTTAAAGCTATGGGAAGGCCTTGGATATTATAATAGAGTAAGAAATCTTCAGAAAGCGGCACAGACAGTGATGCAGGATTATCAGGGGGTACTTCCGGCTGATTATGATAAACTGCTTACACTTCCCGGAATAGGTACCTATACAGCAGGAGCAATAGCCTCCATCGCTTACCACATTCCCATACCTGTTGTTGATGGTAACGTACTCAGGGTAGCGAAGAGATTAGCGGGGAGCTTTGATGACATTACGAAAGATTCAGTAAAGAAAGAGTTATGGCAGGATCTGATGCAGATTATACCACAGGACCGGCCCGGTGACTTTAACCAGGCAATGATGGAGCTTGGAGCTACCGTATGCCTGCCAAATGGAAAGCCTCATTGTGAACAATGTCCTGTCATGCATTTGTGTAAAGCCTTTCATGCAGATACTGTGATGCAGATACCGGTAAAACCAGCGAAGAAGGAGCGCAGGCGGGAAGATTGGACCATCCTTCTGATGGAATACCAGGACAGGTACCTAATTCGTAAAAGAGCCTCAAAGGGTTTGTTATCAGGCCTCTGGGAGCTACCGGGGCTGGCGGATAAATTAAAGTTGAAGGAGCTTGAGCTCAGATTAAAGGAAATGGGAATATCCCCGGCTAAGTTAACTCCAATGGGCGAAGCCAAGCATATCTTTTCCCATGTGGAATGGCATATGACTGGTTATCATATCTTATTAGAAGAACCAGAAGAAGAGGTGTTAAAGGAAAATCAACTTATCTGGGCTGATAGGAATGAAATCAATCACAAATACAGTATACCGAATGCTTTTTCGGCCTATACGGAGCAGCTGAAAGTCAATAAAATGGAAGACAATACAAATTATTTATTGTAAAAAAGGACAAATGTGCTATGATAGAAAAGGAATTTATTGATTGATTCGTAGTATTAATGTTTCATGATAACACTCAACAAAGTAGCAACATGGAGGTCCCCCAATGAAGAAAAGCATATATTTATTAATAATATCTATACTAATTCTATTATCGGGTTGCAGCAAGAAAGATCAGTTGACCAATTTTATCCCGACCCAGGTACCGGAAGAGGTGACAACTTCGGTAGAAGGTACAGATGAGAATGCTCAGACTGATGCAGAAACAGCTGTTACACCTACCCCTGCAGCCATTCATATCGGAGCTACCACAACAAAATATGTAAAGCTTGATGAATATGGCGGTTATCTGAATATCCGTTCAAAACCATCCACGGATGCCGAGGCAGTTGGCTTCCTGGTACATGCGGAAGAGGTTAAGGTAATTGAAATTAAAGACGGTTGGGCAAGTATTTTATATAATGATGCAATCTGTTATGTAAATGCAGATTTTCTCGTAGATGAGCGTCCTGCTTATCTGACACCGCCGCCCCCGACACCAACACCGATTGTTACCCCGACACCGGTTCCGGGAACAGCAGTGGCGCCTCCGGAGATTTAATGAATGACATCTGAATTGGCCTGCCAATTCATAATACTATTTGGATTTTGTAATATAATCCATAAACTTATGCATTGAATTTGAGAGGAAGGCATTTTTCGAATAGGAAAAGCCGACCTCTCTTTTGTTGACAGGAGTCTTTAGAGGAATCTGTATCAAAGTACCGGATTCCAATTCCTTTTCGACAAAAGCTTTAATTACACAGGCAACACCAAGACTGGTTTTTGCAAATTCGATTAAGAGATCCATGTTACTGATTTCTAAGATATGATTAGGCTCAATGAGATTTGCCTTAAAATAATTCTCAATATATTTACGGGTAACATTTTCCTCATCCAATAACATAATATTAGCTGTAGAGAAGATGTCCGCACTATTTTCCCGGAGCTTCAGATTGTTCAGATAGGTTCTGGTTGCAACAAAGATGTCTTCAATCTCTCCCAGGGAGATAAAATGAAAGGCCTCCGTATTGCCGGGTTTAGCAACCAGGCCGATATCCAGAGTATTATTCTCCAGTTGTTTCAGGGTATGGGCAGAGCTTTGGTTATCAATGGTTATTTTAATATGGGGATTTTCCCTTACAAACCCGTCAAGATAGGGCAGCAGAAGATATTTGCAGAGGGTGGTGCTTGCACCGATACGCAGATGTCCGATACCAAGCTCATGGTTTCTGCGGATGCTTTCTTCGCCTCTTAGCAGGGTTTCAAAAGCCTTACTGGTGTGTTCATAAAGAAGGTTACCATCTTCTGTGAGTCTTACTCCGCGGGAATTGCGTGCAAACAAGGTGGTCTTAAGATTTTCTTCCAGGTTTTGAATTGCCTTGCTTACTGCAGGCTGACTGATATACAGCTGCTTTGCTGCCCGTGATATATTGCCGGTTTGGGCTACATTGTTAAAAATATAATACAGAGATAAGTTTTCTTCCATTAGGCACCTCACTTTATTTTATATTTCATTCACTTACTTGGATAAGGAATACTTATGTATTATTCTTATAAGTTATAATAGATATTAATAATATGTATTTTTAATTATACCAGACCCTGTGCTACAATGACAATAGTTTATTACACGCTAAGTGTGTATCGTAATAAAGAAGAAAAGTTGGAGGTTAATATCATGAATTACAACATTGCTGTTATTCCCGGAGATGGCATCGGACCGGAGATAATTACAGAGGCAAAGAAAGTTCTTGACAAAGTAGGCAGTAAATACGGTCATCTATTTAACTATACCGAGGTTCTTATGGGTGGTGTATCCATAGATGCGACAGGAGAACCGCTAACGAAGGAAGCGTTGGAAACTGCCAAGAAAAGTGATTCCGTATTACTTGGTGCAGTAGGCGGTAATGTAGGCCAATCAAACTGGTACAGCCTGCCCCCTCACCTAAGACCGGAAGCCGGACTCCTAGCCATTCGGAAAGGCTTGAACCTGTTTGCCAATATCCGACCTGCAATTCTGTTTGAGGAATTAAAGGGAGCATGTCCATTAAAAGAGGAAATCATCGGAGAGGGTTTTGATTTTGTTGTAATGCGTGAATTAACCGGTGGTCTTTACTTTGGGGCACGCAGTACTGTGGAAGAGAATGGTGTTCGTAAAGCAACTGACAGCCTGGTATATGACGAGAATGAGATCCGCAGGATCGCAAAATGGGCATTTGAAATTGCAAGGAAGAGAAATAAGAAGGTATGCAGCGTTGATAAGGCTAATGTACTTGATTCTTCCAGACTCTGGAGACAGGTTACCAAGGAAGTAGCAGCAGAATATCCGGATGTTGAACTGAGTGATATGCTGGTTGACAACTGCGCGATGCAGCTGGTTAAAAATCCGAGACAGTTTGACGTAATCCTGACGGAGAATATGTTCGGTGATATCCTATCAGATGAAGCAAGTATGATTACCGGTTCCATCGGCATGCTGGCTAGCGCAAGTCTTGGCGATACCAAGCTGGGCCTATACGAACCCAGCCACGGTTCTGCCCCCGATATTGCAGGGCAGAATAAAGCTAATCCGATTGCAACCATTCTTTCCGCAGCGATGATGCTTCGTTATTCCTTTGATTTAACAGAGGAAGCAGACAGAATCGAAGCTGCCGTAAAGACGGTCTTAAAGAAAGGCTACAGGACAATTGATATCATGTCAAAAGGCATGACCTTAATTGGAACCGATGCGATGGGCAGTCTTATTATGGACGAACTATAAAGCAATAAAGTAAATGGAGCTTACGAAACGATCCGAAGCAGTAACCTCAGTTTGCGCATTTTACATTAATGAACAATCAATATAGGAAATAATAGTGTTATAGTTTAGAAAAAAGCAGGTTTCTTCATATAGAATAAGGAGGAATATAGTATGGGAATGACAATGACTCAGAAAATACTGGCTGCCCATGCAGGACTGGATAAAGTCACCGCAGGACAGCTGATTGAGGCAGATTTAGACTTGGTATTGGGCAATGACGTAACAGCTCCGGTTGCCATCCATGAGATGGAAAAGATGAAGCTTAAGAAGGTATTTGACAAAGACAAGATTGCGCTGGTACCGGATCATTTTACACCGAACAAGGATATCAAGTCTGCAGAACACTGCAAATGCGTACGTGAATTCGCGATGGATCAGGAGATTACGAATTATTTTGAAATTGGTGAGATGGGAATTGAGCATGCATTACTTCCGGAAAAAGGTCTGGTGGTTGCAGGAGACGTGGTTATTGGTGCAGACTCCCACACCTGTACTTATGGGGCCTTGGGAGCATTTTCAACCGGTGTAGGAAGTACGGATATGGCAGCTGGTATGGCAACCGGTAAGGCATGGTTTAAGGTTCCCTCCGCATTACAATTCGTATTAACCGGCAAGCCCTCCAAATGGGTAAGCGGTAAGGATGTTATCCTTCATATCATTGGTATGATCGGTGTTGACGGAGCGCTTTACAAATCCATGGAATTTGTGGGAGACGGAATTATGAATTTATCCATGGATGATCGTTTTGCAATGGCTAATATGGCGATTGAAGCAGGGGCTAAGAACGGAATTTTCCCGGTTGATGAATTTGCCATCGACTATATGAAGGAGCATTCCACCAAGGAATATAAGATATATGAAGCTGATGCAGATGCAGATTATGAGGAAGTTTATGAAATTGACCTGTCTGCATTAAAGCCAACGGTAGCCTTCCCTCATCTTCCGGAAAATACCCGTACCATCGATGAGGTTGGCGAGGTAAAGATTGACCAGGTTGTCATCGGGTCCTGTACCAACGGACGTATCGAAGATCTCAGAGTTGCTGCCAAGATATTGGAAGGAAGAAAAGTTGCTAAAGGAATGCGTGTAATTGTTTTCCCTGCTACCCAGCAGATATATCTTCAGGCGATGGAGGAGGGACTTCTTGCAACCTTCATTAAGGCAGGTGCTGTAGTCAGCACACCTACCTGCGGACCTTGCCTTGGAGGGCATATGGGTATCCTGGCTGCAGGAGAAAGAGCAGTTGCAACAACAAACCGTAACTTTGTAGGTCGTATGGGCCATGTGGATTCAGAGGTTTATCTTGCAAGCCCTGCAGTAGCAGCAGCAAGTGCCGTCACAGGTAAGATTTCAGGCCCCAGCGAGTTGGGATTATAGAACGGAGGTTAACAATGAAAGCATTTGGCACAGTACACAAATATGGTGATAATGTAGATACAGACGTAATCATTCCTGCACGTTATCTTAATTCTTCCGATCCCAAGGAACTTGCAGAGAAGTGCATGATTGATATTGATAAGGATTTTGTGAACAGAGTAAAACCGGGCGATATCATGGTAGCGAATAAGAATTTTGGCTGCGGCTCCTCCAGAGAGCATGCTCCCATTGCAATTAAAGCCTCCGGTATCAGCTGTGTTATCGCTGAAACCTTTGCACGAATCTTCTATCGCAATGCAATTAATATCGGTCTTCCGATTATTGAATGCCCTGAGGCTGCCAAGGAAATTGAAGCCGGAGACCAGGTGGAGATTGACTTTGATAACGGAATTATATACGACAAAACCAAGGGAACCCAGTATCAGGGTCAGGCCTTCCCGGAATTCATGCAGAAGATCATCAAGGCGGAAGGGCTCATAAACTACATTAATAATAAATAAGGGTTAACTGGTATGCAGAGTAACCTTTTTTGTTCTACCATCATATTGTGAAATAGAACTTCTTATAGGCGATGGTAGTCAATATGAACGAAACAATAAGATATACTATAAGGCCGTATGATACCATATGGATGCTGGCTCAGGTATTCAATACTACAGTGGATTCGATAATGGATTTAAATCCAGGGATTGATCCGAGAAACCTCATGATTGGTCAGGTTATCTCGATCAAACCTGGATTTCAACATTATCCATCCTATTCGGATAGCGTAAGTGTTAGTGCGACTGTAAATTATGATGCTGATGAGTTAAGGGATCTCATGCGTTTACTCTGGGAGCAGCACGTTTTTTGGACGAGACAGGCGGTTATGGGAATTATCTATGACCTTCCTGAGAAAGATCTGATTATAAAGAGGCTGCTGCGTAATCCAACGGATTTTGGCAATGCTTTAATGCCTTTTTACGGTGAAGATGCAGCGAAGGAATTTGCTGATTTGTTGACCGCTCATCTTACAATTGCTGCAGAACTGGTTCAGGCCGCTAAGGAAGGTAATAATGATGCAGTAACGAATGCTGATCAGAGATGGCATCAAAATGCAGAACAAATTGCTGAGTTTCTGGCTAGTATTAATCCCGATTGGAGCGTAGAAGACTGGAGTGCCATGATGAATGAACATCTACAGCTTTTGGCTGATAATGTTGCAGAAATGCTGGCTGGCAATTATGAAGCATCAATTAACGGCTTTGATGATTACGAAATGCAGGCACTGGAAATGGCGGATGTAATGGCTGAAGGAATTGCTATGCAGTTTCCTGATTGATTAAGATACAAAATTAGCAGAATTTTTAAATGATAAAAAATGAATTTTTCTGATAATGTCTACAAACAATATTGTTGTAACAAATAATTGTTTGGAGGTATCACTATGTCAATCAGAAAAATGGAAAAACCGAATGAAGGAATAAAATGTGTTGTTAATTCCTGTGAATACTATATGAACGGCGATCACTGTTCAGCAGAGAAAATCCAGGTAGAACCAAGAAATGCAAAAGGATCGGATCAGACCGACTGTGCTACCTTTGCACCCAAGGATCAGACCTATTAATCGCGGCATTTTCAAAAATAAGGCGACTGTATCATAACAGCCGCCTTGTATTTTACTTTTTAAATAAATGGATTGAGCCTTCATCATTCAGCTTTAATAATAATGTCATGATTAATGGCAGCATGAAAAGTCCCAATACACCCATCAGCTGGGCACCGACATACATAAGTATTAATGTAACAATCGGATGAAGTCCAATCTGCTGTCCTACAATCTTAGGTTCAATTATCTGTCGTACTGCAGTAATGAAGATATAAAGCAGCAGCATTCCGATACCAACTTTTGTATTACCTAAGATAAATGCAATGATGGACCAAGGTAAAAGTATAGTTCCGGTTCCAAGGATTGGCATGACATCGATGATAGCAACTAATATACCGAATAGAATTGGATGAGGTATTCCTATAATCCAGAAGCCCGTTGATAATTCAACAAAGGTGATTGAGATTATCGCCGAATAGGCTCTGAGGAATTTACCAATCGTTCCAATACCGTTGTCCTTCATCCTTAATAACATTTCACGGCGTTCTCTCTTGAACTGGAGAATGATGAAGTGTGAAATTTTATAATAATCAATGGTAAAGAAAAAGGAAGAGACAATGGTAAAAATAAATTTAATTAACAGTGTAGGAACTTGTCCAGCCAATCCAGCCAGATTTGTTAATATCGAAGAGGATGCATTGGATAAATATTTAAATATGGAATCATCGATATTATTCATGAAGTTTTCCAGATAAGGCCGGATACTCGGAAAATTCTTCATGGCATCATCCATAACGGATTGAAGTGCCGGAAGCAGAGTATTCTTATATAAACCTGGTAAACTTGATATCAAATCACTTAAGAAGGTAAATGTCTTAAAACCGATCAGGCTTAAAACATAACCAAGGATTCCGTAAAATACGATTAGAACAAGGATGGATACATATACTCGTTTGACGCGTGTTTTTTTCTCGAACAGATCGATTAATCGGCGAAATATCATGGCAACGATCATACCGATCACAAAAGGCATTAATAAAGGAAGAAGATACTTAATTCCTATATATACTAGTAACAACAGAAATGCAATAAATATTACATGAATAATAAATGCCTTTTGCTTTTCCAAATTCATAATAATCGATACCTTTCTTAATCCTTTTTCTTAAAGTAAATTATCGGCTAATTATGAGTTCTTCATAACAATACTTTCAATGATATTTGCTACATCCTCACAATTATCCGCGCATTTTTCGAGACGTTGTAAAACTTCTGTCCAGCACATTAATTCAATCGGATCTTTTGAGGTACGGTAAAGGTTACGCATAAAATCAACGTATAGAGAATCGCCTACTTCTTCAAGACGGTTAATCTCAACGATTTTTTCATGAAGCTTTTTCGAACTCTTAAAGTTCTTAAACTCTTCGAGAGCTTCATCCATAGCCTTGGTACAGGTAACAAGAAGATCAGTAAACTTTAATATTTCTGGACGAATGGCTTGAATATTAAACATATCTACATATATTAATACATCTTCAATTGAATCAGTTACATCATCAATTTCCTGAGTGAGGCTTGTGATATCTTCACGCTCAATCGGAGGAAGAAAAGATTACTGCAGCACCACTTGCGGCAAAACCTTGATATGCACCCATTCGAACCATGCCCATACCAACGGTTTTAATAATTTTATAACCGCCGATGGAGGTTCCGAGTGCCATTACAAAAGAACATAAAATCATCAACCAAATAGGTATCTGGAAATTGGTAACGTTTCCCTGGCCATTGGCAAGGAAAATACCTAACATGAATACACCCATGAATTTTTGACCGTCCTGTGCGCCATGCATGTAAGCCATAGCAGCACCTCCGGCAATCTGTGCAGCATGAAATGCATACAACGATGGCAAATAGAGCTGCACACAATGCAATCAATGCATTTTTGTAATTACTACCAAAGTCAACCATCTTATAAATAGTATAAGTCTTTGTAATCAATCAAAAAAATCTTAACACGAAAAAATAACATAAGCAATCCCATTTTACATAAAAATCACATGAAATTTACACAAGTTTTAAGTAGATTACATATAATTTACCTTGATTACACATAGATTTTACACTACTGCAGAACAGGAAGAAAATGGGAGTATTTACTAAATTTATCAAACTAGTATAAATATCTTCCGGTTGGATTGAATAATAAAATTACAAAAACTAACATTTATTTGTAAATAATGAATACTAACGCATATTTATAAATTGCTGTGGAAAATAATCCATAATAATTTTTAATTTGACATTGATTTTTATAAGGAAATCCTTTATTATATACTGTACTACTTTAAAGTGACGCATATCTATTACGATAGATATGCTTTATAATTATAATAAAGGAAAAGGTGGTTAAATGATGAGAAGTGACGCAGTGAAAACCGGAATGCAACAGGCTCCCCATAGATCGCTATTTAATGCGCTGGGGTTAACGAAGGAAGAGATGAGAAAACCGCTCATTGGTATCGTGAGCTCTTACAATGAGATAGTTCCCGGCCATATGAACCTGGATAAAATAGTAGATGCCGTCAAGCTAGGCGTCGCTATGGCAGGTGGAACCCCTATCGTATTTCCTGCAATTGCCGTCTGCGATGGTATCGCAATGGGACATCAGGGTATGAAATATTCCCTTGTGACCAGAGATCTGATCGCTGATTCAACAGAAGCTATGGCAATGGCTCATCAATTTGACGCACTTGTAATGGTTCCGAATTGCGATAAGAATGTACCCGGCTTGCTGATGGCAGCAGCCAGAATAAATATCCCTACGATATTTGTTAGCGGTGGCCCGATGCTGGCAGGAAAAGTGAATGGAAATAAAACAAGTCTTTCTTCCTTATTTGAAGCAGTTGGCGCATACAGTGCAGGAACCATGACGGAGGAAGAAGTAGAAGAATATGAGAATAAAGCCTGTGCAACCTGCGGCTCCTGTTCCGGTATGTATACAGCAAACTCCATGAACTGTCTTACCGAAGCAATCGGTATGGGTCTGAAGGGCAACGGAACTATTCCGGCGGTTTATTCAGAAAGAATCAGACTGGCAAAGCATGTCGGAATGAAGATCATGGAATTACTTGAGAAAGATATTAAACCTAGAGACATTATGACCAAAGAAGCCTTCATGAATGCACTTACCGTAGATATGGCACTTGGCTGTTCCACCAATACGATGCTGCATCTTCCGGCGATTGCTCATGAGGTAGGTTTTGACCTTAATATTGACATAGCTAATGAAGTAAGTGCAAAAACTCCGAATTTATGCCACCTTGCACCGGCAGGTCACACATATATGGAAGACTTGAACGAAGCTGGCGGAGTTTACGCAGTGATGAATGAATTAACTAAGAAGGGTCTTCTGAATTTGGATCTGATTACGGCAACCGGTAAGACTGTTGGAGAGAATATTAAAGATTGTAAGAACCTTGATTCTGAGGTAATCAGACCAATTGAGAATCCTTACAGCCAGTCCGGCGGTATTGCTATATTAAAAGGGAATCTTGCACCGGACTCCGGTGTTGTAAAACGTTCCGCAGTAGCTCCTGAGATGTTGAAGCATGAAGGACCTGCAAGAGTATTTGACTGTGAAGAAGATGCAATCCAGGCAATCAAAGGCGGTAAGATTGTTAAGGGTGATGTGGTTGTCATCCGTTACGAAGGACCGAAGGGTGGACCCGGTATGAGAGAAATGCTCAATCCGACCAGCGCCATCATGGGTATGGGCCTCGGCTCTTTGGTAGCGTTAATTACGGACGGTCGTTTCTCCGGCGCTTCCAGAGGTGCCTGCATCGGTCATGTATCTCCTGAAGCTGCAGTCGGTGGTAATATTGCACTTGTGGAAGAAGGCGACATCATCCGGATTGATATTAACAACAACAGCCTGAACTTTGTTATTTCTGATGAGGAGCTGGCAGCCAGAAGAGCAAAATGGCAGCCTCGCCAGCCGAAGATTACTACAGGTTATCTGTCACGTTATGTATCCATGGTAACAAGCGGTAATCGTGGTGCTATTCTTGAAATACCGAAAGCAAAGTAGAGTAACGTAGAAAGAAGGATTAAGTAGCCAAAGGCGGCAGAAATGAAGATTGATTCTTTTCATTATATATAGGTAATTGTTAAATGATTTTCACCTGAGATGTGGATAACTTTCCTCTGTATAAGGAGAGAAAATAGTTCAATTATCAGATTAGTTCCTGAATTGATATAAAACAATGAAATTTAGGCGTATTTTAATAGGCTAAAACAA
>DATMUM010000026.1:0-22415 GCA_035564175.1 Mobilitalea sp. | reverse complement strand
CTTGTTTTGCATATAGCGGTAGGTGCGGTTTGCCATGGAATAATCCGTGAATGCCGGAAGCTCTTCTGTTGACTGGTAAAACGTGATTGGCAGCTTACCCTCCGGCGAATATTCACCGAAAATCGCTTCGGCGATTGCTCTTCCTCCCTGTGCTCCCGGATACCAGCCTTGAAGGATAGCAGGTATATGATCCTGAGCCCAATTAATTGCTAATGCACTTCCCGATAGCAATACCAGAATTACCGGTTTTTTGCATTCGCATATCGTCTTGAGGACCTCCTCCTGCAAACCTGGCAGGCTAAGGTTTGGTTTATCACCACTTGCATATTGATTTCCCTGGTCTCCCTCTTCACCCTCAAGTCCAGAATCCAGACCCATGCAGGCGATGATAACATCACTCTTTTCACAAATCACTTTCACTTCAGACAATCGGTCGTTCTTACTTCCAAGAGCCTCCACCTTCTTTTTATACAGGTGGCAGCCTTCTGAATAGTATACCCTGACATCTTCTCCAAGATAATCCTGGATACCTTCGCTGATTGTTACATAACGCGAGGAGGTTCCTTCGTAATTTCCTACCAGAGCTCTTCGATTATTTGCATTTGGTCCGATGACACCGATATTCTTAATTTTATTTTTATCCAGTGGAAGAAGGTTATTTTCATTTTTAAGAAGGACTAATGTTTTTCTGGCAGCCTCCAGATTCCGTTCAATCATTACCTTGGAGTCAACTTCATCATAAGACAGATTATTATATGGAACCTTATCTGCTTCATCAAATAATCCCAGCTTCATTCTTGTGGTAAAAAGTCTCGTGACAGCAGCTGTTATCTTTTCCTCCGACAATCTTCCACGTCTTACTGCTTCTGCAAGATACAGGAACATGTCGCCGCAATTTAAATCACATCCCATATTAACTGCTAAGGAAACTGATTCAATCGGTCCGCTGGTAACCATGTGATATTCATGAAAATCTTTTATCGCCCAGCAATCTGACACCACATGTCCATCGAAGCCCCAATTATCACGCAAGGTTTTCTGAAGTAATCTACTGCTTCCGCAACAGGGCTCATCGTTCATCCTGTTATAGGCTCCCATAACTGCTTCCACTTTGCCTTCTTTCACGCAGGCCTCAAAGGCTGGTAAGTAAGTCTCTGCTAAATCCTGTTCTGAGACCACTGCATTGAAGCTGTGTCGTATGTCCTCAGGACCGGAGTGTACTGCGTAATGCTTTGCACATGCAGCTGCTTTTAAATAATTTTCATCATGCCCCTGCAATCCCTTTATGTATCGAACAGCTAATCTTGAAGTCAGATATGGATCCTCACCATAAGTCTCATGTCCTCTTCCCCACCTTGGATCCCTGAAAATGTTGACATTCGGTGCCCAAAAGGTAAGTCCCTTATAGATATCCGTATCATTATACTGCTGTTGTATATTGTACTTTGCTCTTCCCTCAGTAGATACTGCATCTCCTATATTTTCAAAAAGCTCTTCATCAAAGGAAGCCGCCAAACCAATTGCCTGAGGAAATACCGTTGCCACTCCGGCTCTTGCTACCCCGTGCAATCCTTCATTCCACCAATTATATGCTTTTACTCCTATTCGGTTGATTGCAGGTGCCCTATGAAGCATCTGAAGACATTTTTCTTCCAGAGTCATTTTTTCAACCAGTTCCTTTGCCTTCTTCTTATATTCGTCAATTTTCGTTTTATTGTTCTGTAGATCGCTCATAGTCTCTCCCTCATGTAAAAGTTCCATGTATATGCCCTTAATAATTCATGCACTTCCTGTTGATTATGTATTTTGTATAATTCCTTAATTACTTCATAACTATTTATATCACAAATAACTACCTCTTTCTTCTTGCGTATTGCTATTTACTAATCAAATATTGCTATTATTTTGATTCATCTAATTTATAATGACCGACTTATTATAATAGCTATTTACATTTTACCTATATTTATATATAATAACAGTATGATTATTGTTGAAAATGTATAAGTAACATCACATTCATGCAGTATAAGGCATTATTACGAATCATATAAACCTGCATTTTTGATAAGTGGAGTTTGATTATGAGATAGTGTCGGAAATTTAGTGTCGGGAACTTCATCCCTTTTTATGTGTGTTTGTGTTTATGTTAGATATTACAAGGTCTGTGCGGGAGGTTAGTCATGATTGAAAAATTAAACGGAACCAGAGAGACGGTTGTACATCCGGATATCCCCAATGTACGTGTTTATTACAACACGGAAGTGGAGAACTACCCGATGCATTGGCATACAGATATTGAGGTTATTATGGCTGTAGAGAATATCTATACGATTATCATCAATAAAAAGACCTATGTACTTAATCCGGGCGATATTATCATGATTCCTTCGGGAGAAATTCACGAACTGTATGCTCCTCCTACCGGAAGACGAATCATTATACTGTTTGACAATTCCATTCTTAATAATCTAAGTGGTATTGATTCCATCAATAATGGTTTTTATCCCTGCATTGTGATCCGTTCCTGTAATGAATGCTCCTATTACTCACAAGTAGTTAAAATGTTGGAACAAATGACTGACGAATATTATGCGCGTCCTCCGTTATGCGAAGCTTCCATCTACTCGATGTCAATGTATTTATTTGTTATGATTGGAAGGAACTGCATTAGTCAGGACCAGCCGAATATTGTAACGAAGAAGCTGAAACAGCACCAATACATCGATAAGTTTCTGAGCGTTTGTAAATATATTAACGAGCACTGTACAGAAGATATTACTGTGGATGAATTGGCAACATTAGCAGGCTTCAGCAAATATCATTTCTCCAGACTTTTTTATAATTTTTCCGGTGCAACCTATTATGATTATCTAATGAAACGACGCATCATGTATGCTGAAGCTCTTTTATGCGACCCCAATTTATCGATCGTAGAGATAGCGATGCAGAGTGGTTTCAACAGTCTCGCAACTTTTAACCGTAATTTCCGCGACATCAGGAAATGCACTCCAAGTGAGTACCGCAGTATGTATAGTTCGCAGTTATATTAAACTTTCCTGGATATAGAAGACCAATTACATAGAACGAAAAAAGACAATACCTTATCATGAGATATTGTCTTTTTATTGTATTGTCTTTTTATTGTATTGTCTTTTTATTGTTTTTTGCTGTCTTTTTGCTGTCTTTTTACTGTCTTTTTATTGTCTTTCTAATTGTCATTTTATTGTCTTTGCCATAATTCAATAATGAAGTAGCAGATGTCATTTATAATCCTTAGTAAGAAAGATTATACGTTAGAATTCGATGCCTTGCTTTATATTAATTATTCGACCTTTATACGAAAGCCCGGAGCAGGCAATCCTGCCTCATTATAAAAATCAATATTGACCGGATTATCACACCAGGCATATCTTACAAAAGCCGGATCCTCTGCCTTAGCATTGGATAAATAGACGATATTCCCTTTTCTTAGCGCAGCTGCTTTGTAATATGTACCATCCTTACCGGCCAGTTCAAAATTATTCAGTTGATATTCCTCCTCTGTATTCTCCAGATATTCAAAGATTATTTTTACTTTCTTTCCCTCTGCTTGAGCGCTCTTTGGCAAGGGACCGCAAGGTGTCAGTCTTTCCTTATAGATTAAGCTCCGGGCGGCCTTAGACAAGCGCACGCCAACTTCCTTTTTATTCTGAGGATGAAGCTCACTTGATTCACCGATATCTAAAGCAGCTACCATGGCAACATGATCTAAGGACAAACTCCTTCTCTGCTGTTCCCTGATTTCCGCCCAGCCTGTATCTTCAGTTGTATTCAAAGGCTCCCTGTAATTTGGTAATTGCACATAGATAAATGGTACCTCCCAGCCGAACAGACTTCGCCAGTTTTCGACCATGGCAGCAAATTTATCTGCATAATTCATCGGATCTCCAGTATTACTTTCTCCCTGATACCATAAAACACCCTTAACTGCAATTTTAGACAACGGTACAACAGCTGTATGATAAAAACAGATTGGCAATAACGGCGGAAATAATACCCTTGGCATAGCCGCTTCCGCTTTTTTACCGATTCGGTAATACCATTCACCTTCCAGATTGATCCTGTTCCCATCACAGATCAGTTGATACGGTCTTTCCTTAATCGTACCGCCATTACTGTTATTAATTACGATACGTACCGTAATCAGATTACTTCCCTTTTTCAGTATGCCTCTGGGAACCGGATATTTTCTGGGCGGATATCTGTATTCCGTTCTTCCTGTCAATTTCCCGTTGATCCAGACCCTGTCGGAATCAATGATACTGCCCATATAAAGATAAGCATCCTCCATTGGCTCATGCTCCAGCATTACCTCCCTGCACAGATACACGGAGCCTTGAAAGCTCTCTTTTCCATAATCAGAAACCAAGGAAGGGACGATACAGGTATTCCATTCCTTGTAATTATCAGCATCAGAAAACTTCAGTTCTTCTTCCTCAAGGTGGGAAGCCCATTCGTTAGCCTGCTTCTGTTGCTCCTCTATAAAGGAATGAAAATAATCGATATCCTTAAAGTCTTCAACTATTTTCTCATAATCACCAAATCTTCGCAGTGTAGCTGGCTTCATCCAAGTCTCAACACAGCTTCCGCCTACGGCGCACATCAGAAGACCGACAGGAACCTGATACGTATCCTTGATTTCTTTCGCAAAGAAGTATCCTGCTGCACTGAATTCCATAATATCTTCGTCCACAGCCTTTTTCCATGTACTGGCGCACATATACTTTTCGGGTTCACTGAAATTATAGGTAGCAGGCATCAGGTATTGTCTGATGGTCGGTTCACAGGTATTACTAATTTCCTCTGCAGATACCTCAAGTACTCTTCGAACAGGCAGCTCCATGTTCGATTGACCGCTTAAGATATAAACATCTCCAAACAGAATGTCTGATATGATAATCTCATTGCTTCCCTTTATCGTCATGCGATAGGGTCCTCCTGCAGGAACCGGCGGCAGTGTGACACTGAATTCCTGGTTATCATTTACCTTACCAGAGTATTCTGCATTCATAAAGGAAACAGTTATTGTTTCTGATTTTGTATCTGATCCGTAGATACAGTTGGTAGTATCCCGTTGTAATATCATACCGTCACTGAAAATCGGTGCAAGTATAAGTCCTTTTCCATTCATAGTTGGTCTCCATGCTGCTGTAAGGCAGCTCAAATATGTTAGGTTAATTAGTTTTAATGCACTCAGTAAATGTGCCTTGTAATATACTAAGTGAATCTGCTTTGCAATTCACTCAGTGAATCTGCTTTGTAATTAACTAAGTGAATCTGCTTTGTAATTCACTAAATAAATTTAATTCGTAACTTTCAGAAAGTACGCCATATATGCTATTTGTAGTACTTTAATAATTGACTGTAATCATTTTACGTTATTTCAAGAACATTGTACTAGTATAACGGCCTTTCATATTGGTCATTAATTCCTGTCTTACGGTAAAAATAGGAATTAATTACATCACGCCATTCCATCGAATGGTATTTTTGATGCTGTAATCGTTCCGACACCCTTTGAAAAACATCCTCATCAACGAAGCCCTGCAGCTCTTTCCACATATTCAAAAACTGTTCAGCCTCAGCAGCTCCTTCAAAATGCGTATCATAAATATGCTGTAATACCGTTTTTCCTGAGGATAATATATAATCATATTCCAAGCGGTGAAAGAACAGAAGCAGTTCTTCGGGGCAGGTCTTTCGATCCGAATACATGGACGCCAGCGGTTTGGCATATTGACTGGTGAAGCCTGTTCCCCGATCCGTGCGATCAACTCCGATTGCCTTATTGTCAGCTTTATGATAGGTACCCCATCTATCATATTCATAGCCATCCACATCCGGTCCATAATGTACATTCGGTTTTACCATCCAGCCAATACCCAACGGAGCCGTATACTTTTCATAAGCGGGCCATGACATCATCAGAATTTGCAGAATAGTTGTTCTTACCTTTTCGTCAAAACCGAAGGTTTGAACTATCCATTCGCCTGCGATCTCTTCTGCCGTTAGCTCAGTATCGTAAGCCAGCCTGCCAAAGCCATAGAGATTGGCTGCCGCAAGATCGTGTCCGGTCCAGTTCTTATCATTACCCGTATTAGCTACTGCTGCCATTCCGCTTACGATTTCTGCAACTGTCCCATGTCCGTCTTTGCTATATGTATTAAACCCGAGTATTTCTTTGAACCAGGGAATCAGGTAGCATACATGCCTCTGTTGTCCGGTATATTCCTGAGCGATTTGAACCTCCAGCATCTTATTGGTCTTCTCCAGTCCTCCGAATAAGGGAGATACGGGTTCCCGTACCTGGAAGTCCATTGATCCGTTCTTAATCTGTAAAATAACATTATCACAAAAGCTTCCGTCCAATGGCCTGAAGTTATCATAACCCGCTTTTGCACGGTCAGTTTTCAGATCCCTCCAATCCTGTTGGCAGTTATAAACAAAGCAGCGCCAAATGACCAACCCACCGTAGGGTCTGACGGCATCCGCCAGCATATTGGCTCCCTCCGCGTGAGTCCTGCCATAGGTGAAAGGTCCAGGTCTGCCTTCTGAATCGGCTTTGACCAGGAAACCGCCAAATCTGGGGATCTTCTCCCAGATTTCCTTCGCTTTATCTGCCCACCAGCTGCGGACTTTTCTATCACACGGATCAGCAGTATTCAGATTTCCTAATTCCAGAGGAGCTGCAAAATTAATGCTTAAAAATAATTTTATACCGTAGGAAGAAAAAATGTCCTCCATTTTGCACAGCTGATCATAATAGATATCAGAGATAAGCTGAGTCGCCATCCCTCTCACATTCACATTATTAATTACAACCGCATTGATACCTACGGATGCAATCATTCTTGCATATTCATTCGTTCGTTCATTTACCAGTACAAGATTATCTTGAAAGAAGAATGATTTTCCCGAATATCCTCTCTCAATGCTTCCATCCATGTTATCCCAATGATTAAGCATACGCAGGGGATTTGACGGCTCCTTTTCTTCCGAATAGGTCCATGCATCATAATTTCTGACCTGTTGAACCTGCAGAGTTCTTATCAAGGCAAAGACGCCGTACAGGAGCCCTGCTTCAGAAACAGCAGATATCGTACATTTTCCATCCAGGCATGTGATACGATATCCTTCCCTTTCAATCTGCAGGGATTCATCGAACTTCAGATAAATGCCTGCCCTGGCAATTGAATAAATACTTTTAATAAATACCGTATTTATAGTACGTCCATAGAAAGCTTGAAAAGCTATCTCCAGTTCCTTAATTGCATTTTTAATAATTTTGCCTTCCGTATCGGAAAACACGATAACTTCTGACACATTGGCATCAGACAGATGCTGATATTGCAACCAACAGCTTGTAAACTCCAAATCACATCCCACCCTTCACTTCCAGATTGAAAACAATCTATAAATTAGTTAGCATAAAAGTAATAAATCAATTTTATAAGTAGGTAACAAGGCTTGCTATAAGTAGGCCTTACCTCAGCTCGCAAGCATTACGGACGGTTTATCTCATCTATTATTTTAACTTCCGCTGTCAGCGGCTTTTGACCGGTTAGCTTTATACTTCTTGAATCCGGTTGCGAACCGCCGGCATATATCGTATATCGTATTCGTGGATATATCTCCTGTCCAGCCTCATTAATAACAACAAAGGCCTGCATTGGAAGATGCATTTTAACAAGCTTCTCTTCCCCAGGCTGCAGAGCCACCTTCATAAAGGCTTTCAGCTGTGCATTCGGAGTTCCCTTATCTTCTGCTTTGACATATACCTGTACAGTCTCTCTTCCACCATAATGCCCCGCATTCTTTACTGACACCGTTATGTCGATTCCATCCTTTGTTATGACATCACTGCTGCAGGATAAATCGGAGAAGATAAAGTCACTATAGGACAGGCCATATCCAAAAGGATACAATGCCTCATTCTTCATGAAGCGGTAAGTTCTGTTTTCCATGGAATAATCGGTGAAATCCGGTAATTCCTCCGTAGAATGGTAGAAGGTTATTGGCAGCTTTCCTTCCGGTACACATTCACCGAATACCATCTCTGCAATCGCACGTCCTCCCTGTGCTCCCGGATACCAGCCCTGGATGATTGCCGGAACATGTTCCTCCGCCCAGTTTATTGCCAGCGCACTTCCGGAAAGCAGCAGCAGAATTATCGGCTTACCGCTTTCACAGATCGTCTTAAGCATCTGTTCCTGAAGTCCGGGAAGATTAAGATCTGGTTTATCACCACTGGCATATTCGTTCCCCTGATCTCCTTCTTCACCCTCCAGCCCGGAATCAAGACCCAGGCATGCTATTATGACGTCACTTGCCTTACAAACACCTTTTACTTCCGCTATACGGTCATTCTCAACACTTAACCCGCCGACCTTTTTTTTATGTAAATGACAGCCCTCTGAAGTCAGAACCCTGACATCATCACCCAGATAATCCTGAAAACCTTCTAAAACGGTACTATATCTGGAAGCAGTACCTTCATAATTACCTTTCAGGGCCTTACGGTTATCAGCATTAGGTCCTATCATACCGATTGTATTAATTTCAGATTTCTTAAGGGGCAGCAGCTGATTCTGGTTTTTCAGAAGAACAAGGCATTTCTTCGCTACCGAAAGATTTAATTCCTTCATTTCTTTGGAATCCACTGCTTCATACGGAATTCTGTTAAATGGAACCTTTGTGGGTTCGTCAAACATCCCCAGCTTCATTCTGGTGGTAAACAGTCTTGTTACTGCGGTATCAATCTGTTCTTCCTTAACCTTACCCTGCTTAACTGCCTCCAAAAGATAAAGAAACATGTTGCCGCAATTTAAGTCACATCCATTCTCTACTGCAAGGGCTACCGAATCCACTGGACCCTGGGTTACCTTATGGTATTGATGGAAATCCTTGATTGCCCAGCAGTCGGATACCACATGTCCGTCAAATCCCCAGCCATCTCTTAATATATCCTTTAACAGCGTCTTACTGCCGCAGCAGGGTTCCCCATTCGTCCGGTTGTACGCCCCCATGACCGCTTCCACCTTCGCTTCCTGTACCAATGCTTTAAAAGCAGGAAGATAAGTTTCATGCAGATCCTTTAAAGTAACCTGCGCATTAAAACTATGTCTGAGATCCTCCGGCCCGGAATGCACCGCATAATGCTTGACACAGGCTGCAGCCTTCATATAATTTTCATCATGACCCTGCAGACCTTCCACAAAACGAACACCCAGCCGGGAGGTCAGATACGGATCTTCGCCATAGGTTTCATGCCCTCTTCCCCAGCGGGGATCACGAAAGATATTAACATTTGGTGCCCAAAAGGTCAGCCCCTTGTAAATATCCGCATCCCCGAATTCCTGCTGCATATTAAATTTGGCACGGCCTTCCGTGGCTATGGCGTCTCCGACTGTTTCCATCATTTCTTCATCAAAAGCTGCTGCTAAGCCGATTGCCTGCGGAAACATGGTTGCGATACCGGCTCTTGCCACACCATGCAGTCCTTCGTTCCACCAATTATAGGACTTTATCTTCAGCCTTCCTATCGCGGGAGCATTATGCAGCATCTGAAATGCTTTCTCTTCCAAAGTCATCTGGCTGACCAGTTCTTTTGCACGCTTTTTATATTCAGCAATCTTATCTTTATTACGTATCATTTCCTTCATAGGTATACCTCATATGTTATTTATTAAATCTTCCCGTAAAATCAAAGAGCATTAGGTAAATACAGAACAATATTATTTTTGTAATTGCATACAATTTCTAAGTTCACAGTTTCACAATTACCTATGGAAAGCTATTATAGCAGCATCAGTTATTTTTACCTGCGCAATATTTTATTAAGGTCTGACGGACAGCTCCCGGACCTGTAAGCATCTCTTTAAAAATTCCTTTTACTTTTTCAGCCAACCCACATTCAAACAGGTCTATTCCGAATATTGCCTGATCCTTCAGAAGCAGATTAATTCTATCATTCTCCTTAAGGTCCTGACCAAGTTCAACTTCCTGCAGACAGGCCATGAGCTCATCCAGCCTCGGATCCTTACTTGGTTCAAACTTTACTCCTTCATCATTCATACCCATCAGATACCTGAGCCATCCTGCAAACACAAGCGGTATCATTGTCAGCCCCGTTATATCGAGCTCCGGTTCCGAGTGGTAAGCCCTTAAAGTCTGTCCAAAGCGCACCGGTATCTTCTGTGAGGTATCCGTTGCTATCCTCTGAGGGGAATCCGGCATGAATACATTCGGGAGACGCTTCGTTAATACGTCCTTTAGGAATTGCTCCGGCTGAAGAATACCAGGATTCACCGCTACGGGTAAACCCTCCTTGTATCCAAGCTCCCATACCAGTTCCTTCAGCTGTTGATCCTTCATCTCATCATGAATTGTCTCATAACCCAGCAGACATCCGAAGATGGCTAGAGCTGTATGCAGTGGATTCAGACAGGTTCCGACCTTCATCTTCTCCGTCCTGTCAACAGTTTCCTTGTCGGTAAACAGTATGCCTGCCGCCTCAAGCTCAGGCCTTCCGTTTGGAAATTTATCTTCTATGACCAGATATTCTGTTTCTTCTGCATTTACAAAGGGAGCCGTATAAGTGTTATATTCCGTTATGATCAGCTCGGTATCCTCTAATCCGTCATGTTCCAACAATTCCTTTACCGTCCCATCCGGTCTTGGAGTAATTTTATCGATCATTGACCAGGGGAAGGTTATTTTAGATTCGTCATGAAGGTATCGCAGAAAGCCTTCGTCAGCCTTTCCTTCCGCAACAAGCTCCAACGCATGCTTCCATACCGCCTCCGACAGAAGCTCTCCATTATGTGTACAGTTATCCAGGCTAACCAATGCTATTGGATAAGCTCCGCATTGATATCTTTCCAGACATAATTCAGCGATTTTACGCATCAGCGGACCCGTATAACCTTTCTCCGTGATAGTAAAACTAACCATTTGAACGGAAGGCATACGAAACAATTCCTGCATCCTGGCTGTCTGTGTCACTGCCTCCGTAACGCTTCCAATTACCCTCTTCTCCACACTGCCGTCGGCTTTCAAGGTAACCAACAGGCTTAAGCAATCGTATGGTTCATAAGCCCGATATACTAATTCTTTATCAAAATCCTCGCAAACAATGATCCCTTTATCGCTAAGCCCCAGCTCTAATAACCTATCCATATCTGCTGCCATCAAAGCCCGAAAAATATTTCCCGCTCCAAAATGCAGCCATACCGGTGCTTCTGCCGTATTTTTCTTTACTGCTTCTCTGTCATAGTTCGGGATATCATAATCCTTACTCCATTCATCTCTTTTATTCCAGGCTTCTCTTAATTTCATAATGCCTCCATTTTATCACAATCAAACAGCCCTAAGACATCCCAAGTGCATTGTTATTGGTACGTTATCGTGCACATTACCGGCTGTATTTTATTTAAAATATTCCGGATATTTTTCCATAATCTCATTCTGATCCAATTTATATCTGGAAAGATGACTAAGGATAATCTCTCCTGCCAATACCTTATCCTTTGATTTAATTGCACCTACAATAGCTTTATGATCCTCTATGATCTTAAGCTCCTTCACGGAGAACACACTCATGGTACGGATACGGTTAAAATGTCCCTGTGTTGCTTCCATCAGATGATAAATCCGTTCCTTATGACTCATAACAAACAGGGATCGGTGAAACTCATTATCAAGCTCTAGGATTTTCTGGGGCAGCTGTTTATCCAGGTAAAATTCCTGCAGCTGTATGTTCTTCTCAAGCTCAAGAATATTCTCCTGTGATATATTGTCACATAATTCCTCCACTACTGCTTTTTCGAGTACTCTGCGCAAGAATACCATTTCATTGACAACCTCAAAATCAATATGGGAAATGATGATTCCCTTTTGCGGGTATACCTCAATCATTTTATTCTTATGCAGCTCCTGCAAGGCTTCCCTGACCGGCGTCCTGCTGATACCAAGCTCCTTTGCCAATTCGTTCTCACTGACAGCACTGCCCGGCTTCAGCTGCAGGTTTTCAATATTCTCACGAATCTGCCTTAAAGCATATTCCCTTGCATTTTCTCTGGCTTCCTTCTTTGTAATAATCATTTCATCGACTCCTTCTGTCCTTAATTCCGTCATATCTATTCATGGAGCAGCTTAAATATGTCATGTTCCATTAAGCAGCAGTATTATTTTTCTTATCGTCCTTATCATTTCAATGAGTTCAATGAGCCGCTTTTGAGATTGCTTCCCAAAGACCAAGCAGATAATTAGCACCGATAGCCCTGTCATATAAGCCATATCCCGGTCGTGCCTGCTCACCCCATATCATTCTGCCATGGTCCGGTCGGATGTAACCGTTAAAACCATGATCATGAAAAGCTTTTACTACCTGATACATATCCAGGTCTCCGCAGGAACTCAGGTGTGCGGATTCCGTAAAAACCATCTTATCCGAGTGCTTTATATTACGTATATGGGCGAAATGTATGCGGCCCTGGGAAGCAAATTCGCTTACAATGGCAGGTATATCATTCTCCATATCAGCCCCCAGCGAACCTGTGCAAAGCGTTAAGCCGTTATAGACACTTGGGTTCAGGCTTAAAAACTTACGGATATTTTCAGCACTGTTGATTACCTTTGGCAGACCATAGATTGAAAATGGTGGATCATCCGGATGTATCGCCATCTTAACATCATACTTTTCTGCATAGGGGATGACTGCATCTAAGAAGTACTTCATATTCTCCCAATACTGTTTTGTCGACATCCCTTGGTAAAACTTTATATCTGCAGCCATCAGGCTAAGTCTCTCAGGCTCCCAGCCCGGAAGCGAGTATCCTCTTGAATTACTGAGCATTCCTTCTGCGATGGAAGCCGGATTCATTTTAAGAACCTCTTCATGATTATATGCCAATGCTGTACTGCCATCCTCAAGGGGATATGCCAGACTGCTTCTTAACCAGTCCATTACCGGCATGAAATTATAACACAGGCATTTTACTCCGATTTTTGACAGGTTTTCGATGGTTTTTATGTAATTGCCGATATACTTGTCTCTCGTTGGCAAGCCTTTCTTAATATCCTCATGGATATTCACGCTTTCGATTACCTCAAGCTCAAGACCGGCTGCCTGTATTTCCTGCTTCAAAGCCTCCAGTCGTTCCAGGAGCCATACCTCACCTACCGGAATATCCGACAGCATCGTTGCCACTCCGGTAATACCGGGTATCTGACGAATCTGCTCTAACGTTACGCTGTCATCACCACCGGCAAACCAGCGAATGATCATTTTCATCTTCTTCTCTCCTTTAATCGTTCATTTATTAGGGCTAGCATCGATTAATTATTTACTGATGTCACAGGTCTATTATAATTGATAGCAACTGGTATACTAGTATATTAACATGGTGATATTGCTTTGTAATTATAAAAAACCAACAAAATGTAAGTAATTTTTTGTTAGTTTTTTATTATAATCTTATAAAATTTTCCACCCCAAGTAATGTACTGACCAATACTAAGCAACGATTTTATTCGAAGTGAAACCATTGAAAGTCAAATTGGCATCCCGGTAAAAATATAAATGACACTGACTGTAAACCTGTCACATTGGCCAGCTCAAAATCCCTTTCCACATACTCCTTGGAATAGAGAAATTCTGCCAATTGCTTGGTTTCCCCGTCGGGTCCGGTAAACCGTATGTGGATGGTATTCTTGTCGATGGCAGATCGTCCGCAGATAACAATTTTACGAAGCCCTTTTTGAAAATCCATCTCGTCAAAGGTAATCGTTACATTGTTGCCGATCCCCGTAATACAATCCGCTTCTACCGAATAAGCATCTCCATAGATCCTGCTGTAAGATAATACGGATAGCTGTTCATAGGCCTTTAACAGCTTCGTGAAGGAAAAGCCTTTGATATGCACCTTATCCCTTAACAGGAAAGAGATGGAGGTGATTCCTGTTAACCGCTTGCTCAACTGATAGGTTTCTTCTTGATAGGTATTCCAGATGGATCGTTTGTGATAGATTACATCTGCTAACAGTTCACCCCCTGCTGAATGAGGGATACCTTCCCAAATCTCAAGCTGTATGGCTTTACTGCCAAGCTCAAAAATTGGTAGCGTGATCTTATCTGAGCCATAGGTACCAAAGTCTAATTTATCATATATTATAATACTTTCTCCGTCTCTTGCTGTTGCTACTCCACGCTCATTGCCGCTTCCCACTATTCCAAAGCTTTTACTGTAAAGGCTTCCGGAGATAAATTCATAGGGATTATAGAATGCTGTTCCAAGCCCCGTAATCTGAAACTCTAATGCCGATATAAGATTTACCTTATTTCCTCCGTTATTTGCTGTCACCCGTAAATAAAAGGTACCATCACCAAGGGCCTTTACGGCTGCATATTTTCCGTACGGCTCAATCTCTGCAATGTTGGAGTCTACCCCTGTAGCGTTCGTGACTCTCCAGGAGATATCATCATAGGAGGCATTTTCCGGATATAACTTCACTTCCACCCTAGTTTCATGAAGCTTCTCATCTAAATGTGTTCCTCTTGGACTTAATATCTCAAGCTTTCGAATTGGAATCTCTGCTGAGCTGGGACTTCTTCTATTTTCCTCCAAGGCTGAAACCCCATCAGGTACCTCACATCCCTTTGCAGAAAGGGTCATATGGGCAGTTGGAAGTCCGACAGAAGAGACTTCCATATGGATGTCCCCCGGGACAGTTCTGGCTGCTATGATTGCCAGCAGTTTTCCGCTGAACAATCGGCGGCTTGTACCTTTGTAGGAATCATAATCCGTACTGTTGCCATTATCCAGTCCGATTAATCTTCCGGCACCACTGACAGTAACCTTTACCCGGTTATTGGCATTCCATACAGGATTACCGTCTACGTCCAGCATACTGATCTCTACGAAGATAAGATCCTGTCCATCCGCCATTAACTGCATTTTATCTGATGACAACCGGATCTGGGCTGTATCGGAGAAGGAACGCTGGATATCTTCAGCTATCATATGGTCTTGTTCATCATAGGCAACGGCACGGAGTTCACCTTTACTATAGGGAAGCCGCCAATTACCGACCAGCTTCGTACCTTTCACATGGTCGATATGAAATACTCCCTGAGAGTTGTTATTAAAGAACAATTCTACCTTAGGGGCATTGGAACAGATACATACATCAATCAACTGTCCGTCATTAAAGTCCCAATAAGGGTAAAGATGGACTATAGGTGAGGTATGGTAATCCGTCCATTCTGCCTGATACAGATAAAAGGAGTCTTTTTTAAAGCCTGCTGTATCAATCTGTCCAAAATAACAATTCTTTGTATGATAAGGTGTGGGCTCGCCGATATAATCAAATCCGCTCCAGATGAACATTCCGGCAGAATATTCTGCATCCCGGTCATCTATAATACATCTTTGTATGCTCCTGGCTCCCCAGCTTGTGATACTGTTGCCAAGGGAGGAGCACTGTTCATCATCATCACATAGGATATCTGCACTTAGAGGAAAATGATATATACCACGGCTTTGTACTACGGAGCCCGTCTCACTGCCATAAATCATCCAGTCCTTATATTTCTCATGATGAGGAGCATAATATTTTTCCGCATAATTATACCCTGCTAATTTAACAATATCCGCGCATTTCTGGGCGTTCTCCCAGGGCAAGTAATTAGATCCGATGGTAACAGGAGCATTATGATAAGGGTCATGCTGATACACAAGCTCCATCAGATAGCGGGTCAGCTCCTGTCCCCGTTCATCAGCATGGGTATCATAGATTTCATTACCGATACTCCACATGATTACGCAGGGATGATTTCTGTCTCTGCGAATCCAGCCTGCAACATCCCGTTCTGCCCAATCAGCGAAAAAACGGGCATAGTCAAAGAGATTTTTGGGTCTTTCCCACATATCAAAGGCTTCATCGTTGATTAATATCCCCATCTCGTCGGCAAGCTCTAACAGTTCTGTGGCACACATGTTATGGGCAGTACGGATAGCATTGACACCCATTTCCTTCAGTATCACAAGCTGTCGTTTCATAGCCGTAGGATTAACGGCAGCGCCCAGCGCTCCCAGGTCATGGTGCTGACAGGCGCCGTGGAGCTTAATCTGTGTTTCATTCAGAAAGAAGCCCTTATCGACATCAAAACGGATTGTTCTAAATCCAAAACCATTACTCTCTTCATCAAGGATAATACCATTGATCATAAGCTCAGACTTCAGGGTATACCGATTAGGAGCATCCAGATCCCACAGCCTTGGATTGGTTACAGTCAACTTCTGAGCTTCCAAACCTCCCTGCGTATAGGCGATTTCTTTCCCATCTTGATCTAGGATTGTATGTCTTATTATTAAAGTGTTGATATTACCTGACTTTTTTAATTCATCAAGAACCTCCGCATCAAAAGCTTGACCTCCTGAATGGGTGATCTCACTTTCTACCCTTACCGTCCAGTCCTTCTCCGTATTCGTTGTGGATATATAGATTCCATCCGAAGCAAAATGCATTCCGGGTACCGTTTTGAACCATACATTCCGGTAAATACCTCCCCCGGAATACCATCTCGAGTTAGGTAACTGTTGAACGACTTTTACCAGGAGCTCATTTTCACCGGATTTTAAAGCATTTGTTATGTCAAACTCGAAGGTTGAATAACCATATTTCCATTCTCCCACCGTAATGCCGTTCACATATACCGTACTATCCATATAAACTCCTTCAAAACGAAGCAGATACCGCTCATTTTGAAGTTCGCAGGTATTATATAGAGTATCAGCTTCACTGATCGAAAACCGTTTCCGATACCACCCTTCACAGGATTCATAAAAAAAGGCTGTATCATAAATCATCCAGTCATGAGGGATGTCAATTGCCTGCCATACACTTTTGTCCTTCCAAAAATCAACTGGATTGCTTCCAATTTTCTGCTTTGTAAACTCCCAATGATCATTAAATAACTTTTTCCTGCCCATGCTTCTCTCCTTTTTTGGCGTATAATTTCTGACCTATAATTACTAATACGAATTTGTTTATTATTTAAATTATATATCCCTAATTTACTTCTCTGTCAATTATATATTAGCAATTAGTTTCCAATTTTGTTTTCACAGCAGCATGAAATGACTAGGAGGTAGATGATTATTTCACCTACCTCCCCCAACACAGTACATAAATATTATAAGTCAAATCTTCCTGAGATTTCCTCAAGCTGATAAGCCAATTCATCTAGATTCTTACTTGAGGAGGCTAATTCCTCCAAGGATGTCGCCTGTTCCTCAACCGTTGCAGATACCTCCTGCGTTGAAGCAGAATTCTCTTCAGCTATTGCTGACAGGCTTTCCATTGTTTCAATAATACTGTCCTTGACTTTTTCCATTTCCAGACCGCTTTTACTTAATTCTCTTACCGCATTATCGGCATTTCTTATCGCTGCAGAGATGCCTTGAAAGCTCATCTGGCTGCTGTCGACACTTAGATTCTGCTCTCTTATGGCTATATACATTTTCTCAATAGCTTTTACTGCACTGACAGTATTGCTCTGCAGTTCAGCTACGAGTTTATCAATTGCGGCTGTCGAGGTAGCTGATTTTTCTGCCAATTTTCTTATTTCCTCCGCAACAACTGCAAATCCTTTGCCTGTATCTCCCGCTCTGGCTGCTTCTATAGCTGCATTTAAGGCAAGGAGATTGGTTTGTTCAGCAATCTGAGAAATCGTTTCACTAGCCTGTCCTATTAGCTGGGCACTTTCATTGGTTTTGTTAGCAGCTTCCTTAATCTTTGCTGCTTCATTATTATTTTCAGCTGTTTTTTCACGAAGGGTTTCCATAGCAAGAGTGCCTTCCTCTAAAAGGTTTACTACTTCTAATACAGCAATATTTAATACGGAAAAGTTATTCTGATTCTGTTCAATAGTTTCTCCCAATTTCAGAGCCTTATGATTGACCTCCTGCGTATACTCTGCATGATTAGCTGCGGCTTTTGCAATTTCCCCAATGGTTGTGGCAATTTCTTCTGAAGAAACAGCAGATTCATCGGACATTTTGGACATTCTGCCTGCTTTATCCGTTAATTGTACTGAAGCTTGTTTCATTTCTAAAACAATTCCCCTGAAACTTTCTGTTATGTTTTGCAATGCTGTACTAAGCAGTCCAACCTCATCTTTTTTCTTTAGCAATCTTTCATCTATATCTTCTGTTATATCCAGCTTTGCTATTCGTTCTGCCTGTTTAACCGCATTTACAATAGGCTTTGTAATACTGTTACCAAGTACGATGGTAATCACTGCACTTATTAATAACGTAGCCAAAAAAATCATACCGGTAATCTGATTGAAGTTTGCAAGTCTGGACATTACTTCACTTTGATCTGCATTTACAACATAATACCAGTTAGAATCAGGTATTTCTGCATATGCTGAATATAAATGTGTTCCCTGATAATTATAATTAAAAACTCCCTTTTTTTGCCGTAAGACAGTTTGGAAAAAGCCGGCAATTGAGGCTACACTTTTATCTTGCTTCACCTTCTGAATCGGGTTAAACATTTCCGCTACCAATGTTTTATCCCGATGTGCTATGACCGTTCCCTCACTGTTAATGATGAACCCGTATCCTCCTTTACCATAACCCATGTCTTTTACTAGACTACTTAATTTATATAAATCAATTCTTGCAATAACAAGTCCTACAACTTTATCATTCTTATAGATAGGAGAAG
This sequence comes from Mobilitalea sp., assembly GCA_035564175.1. Lineage (GTDB taxonomy): Bacteria > Bacillota > Clostridia > Lachnospirales > Lachnospiraceae > Mobilitalea. The sequence goes on along the minus strand of DATMUM010000026.1, from coordinate 3,635 downwards.
CCATCATTTGAACAGGTTCATTGCTTACCTCATTGATAAATGTATCAGAAATGACAGTTTTGCCGGCTAATGCTTCCTGTATAAAATCTCTGTCAGAGAGATCTTCTTCTGTTTCATCCGTGTATTTTGCTATACCGCTTGTATTTACTATCCCAAGTTGTTGGAAATCTGATTCATCTTGATATTTTAGTAAATTTGCTCTTTGTAATCCAAAAACCATGCTCTTCATATTTGCATCACTTGCAATATTATCTAAAATAAGTTTTTCACTCATAATTCTGCTGGCTAAGAGTTTCGTATTATCTTCAACTAATGCCATGATTCCCTGCTCAACCTGCTCTCTTAAATTTCTTTTTGCCAGCATTGTGGATACAGCCTGTAAGGTTCCTATCGTTATAATCAGTGTAAGGAAAATACTTATCAGCATTTTCATTTTTATGCTTTTCATCATTTGTCCTCTCTTTTGAACTATCCATTTCTTAAATAAATCTTTCGTAACAACATCATAGAAAATAATAAAATAAAAATATTAATTTTCGGATAATTTTAATTTTTTGATATTCCTCATAACTTCTCCTTGATATTTTTGTTAACAAATCCTAACGTTCTAACGTATTATATAACCTATAAATTTGACTATCCACCTAAATATTGCTATTTATTAATCAATCTTTGCTATCTAATATTAATTACACAAATAGCTGGTAACCTTACCCCCCGGTTCAAAATATCCGACCGATCTTGGCCTATTAAACGAAGCAAGAGAAAAGATAGAAATAATCATAGACAGACTTAGTGCCAGTGAAGGATGGACAGGAATGAAACCCAGAACTTACCGCAAGAATGCACGCAAGGATTATCAGAGTGAGGCAAAAAGAGACAACACAAAAGTAAGAAATCCAGAAAGCAGTAAAGAAACAACTGGGATATTTAAAGAGAAACCTGAAGACAATAGATACAATGTTCCAGAGTGTTGACGGAGCAAAGCTTTTAAGCCGGAAACAGCAGGAAGAATTAAAAACCATACAGCAGCTTTACGATCAGCAGAGTGAAATGTATTGTAACAGGATACATAAAACAGACAACCGAATCGTGGTAGTTTGACCATACAGAACATGCGAAACGGAAATGGTAAATGTTCCCGAAAGCAAAGAAGAGCCGGAGCTTTTTGAAAGGCTTGCCAGACTGAAGCGGCAGATTTCCTAAAAGCCGGACTTCCCCCTTATATCATCTTCCATGACAGTACACTACCAGAAATGTGCCGGGTACTGCCGAAGGAAATGCAGGAAATGAAGGCGATTCTGAGTTTAATTGATAATGTACGAGAATTATGTTTAAATATAACTCAACCTTTGTGGTTAAGTCATACTGTATTACTTCTTTGGTATTCCAGAGTACTGCTAATAACACATAAAATAGATTGATTTTGACTGCTCTCAGCCACGTTTAGGTTAAGCATTTACGTCTATCATAAGCAGCTTATTATAAAAGCTTCCCTTTACCTAACGGAAAGAGAAGCTTTTACTGTTTTTGCCGGTTTTTTATTTTAAATCATTTTACAACCTGTTTTGTAATGCCAAGTCGATTATTATCCACAAAATCAATGGTACTACAGAAAATATGGTAATTAATAATGCAATCTTGAATAATTTTCGAGAATGCTCATTACCTTTATTGGTAATTCCCATGTATATCAAGTTACCGAGAATAAATACCAGCAATCCTATAATAACGAATGAAATATATTGGCTATATTGTTTGAATTGTATAAAAACTTCATTAACCAATTTATCTAGTGCAATTAACAAAGCTCCTAAAGCAATTATAAAATACGTAATAATCAACGCTTTCCTATCATTTTTACGTCTTTTAATACCTGTGAATACCATGTAAATGCTTATTAGCAGACACAATAATAGCCACATTGGTAAACTTAAATACCCAAAGCTCATTTTATTTATCCTCTTACTTTCCAATCCACCATTCTTTTACTTTGTCTCCAGCATAATCAACAAAAAGACTTACGCCTACTCCAGCTACTATCACTACCGCTACAGGAGCACCAGCTCCTGATATAGCACATCCTGCTGCTATGGTTAATGCCGTTCCTACAGTTGTCACTGTAACGGTTTTAGCGGCATCTGCTTCGTCATATTTCTCAATATCTTGATAAACATCATATCCATATGAAGCTTATGCAACAGGTGTAGCCACTTTTGAAACGGTTTTAAAAGCTTTTGTCCCAGCATTAATTGATGAAGATTCGACCTTTGCAGCAACACCTAATTCTGGTACTTCTGTAATGCCTTTTGTTCTTTCTGGAAGTTTACTGATTGCATCACCAACTACAGTATCTGCTACTCCTTCTGCTGTACTTCTCGCAGTTTTTTTAGCAGCATCTGCTGGAGTTTCTTTTTGATTTTTTTTATTTTTATCTTCTACATTATTTGTATCTTTTTTAGAATTAGGAGCAGGGGTTGGCGTAGCTTTATTATTGTTATCTTTATTATCTTTATTCCCTTTATTATCTTTATTTTTATCTTCATAGTAACTATTATGTGTAACATTATTTTTACTATTTTGACCGTTTGTAGATTTATTATCTTTATTTGTATTTCCACCTTTATCCTTATTATGTCTTCCCCCACCGTCATTTTCAGCCACCATATATGAATTTACCATATGTCCGCTGGGATCATCATATTTAATCGGATTATTAACACAATACGTATACAGGTTCAAGCTCAACGGATCATTCTGCTGGCCGGTGTAAGTATCTTCAGTGATGAATCTTGCCGTCACACTATCATAATATCCTTAATCAGGTAATAAGTACGGTTTAAAAATAAAACCTATATGTATAGGTATAACTGTATCTGTATCTGTATCTGTATCTGTATCTGTAATGAATTATATCATTCTGTGTCATTTTTGGGAAGAGTTGGATTTCTATATTCGCATTTATTCTTCATCATACCATAAAGGATGTTCACCAACCTTCGCATTACGCAAATGATTGCCTGATGTTCAGTCTTTCCCTCGGATATCTTCTTCTGGTAGAATTCATAGAAGATATCATTCACAGGCTTATCCTTATTCCTGCCCCTGTTCACATTCCTGGCGGCTAAAGCATGAAAAAGGTGGTAAAGCTTCCTGTCACCCTGGCGGTTACTGAAACGCTTGTCACTCTCACCGGAGGAGTAGGTGACAGGACTAATCCCGGCATATTTCGCCAACTTATCGGCACTGGCAAACCTTTCGATATCCCCTATCTGTGCAGTAAACCCTGCGGCAGTTACATGGTCTATTCCCGGAAAGGTTTCAAGCTTATAACCAAGGCTGGACATAAGCTTCTTCATTTCATCCTCTATCCTCCCCATTTCCTCATTATTCTGCTTCACCTGTTTGATACAGGTTGTAACAAGAAAATCCCTGCTGTCCTGATATTCGGTTGTTGTATCCCCATCCTTCTCTACCAGCCCTAAAATCTTAACTGCCCTTTTCTCCCCTAAGAAACCACTACTGTGAAGGTGGAGGAATTCGCCTAACTCGCTGAATGAAATGTCCCTGAGTTTGGTCGGTGAAGGATACTTCTCCCAGAACTCTAAGCCTGCCTTACAGTCAAAGACGGTGAA
>DATMUM010000025.1:0-61958 GCA_035564175.1 Mobilitalea sp. | reverse complement strand
GAGCCCACAAAAAGATGATTAAATTAGGTTATTTAGGAAATGAAATAAAGCTGGGAAAATGGTTAAACTTAGATATAAATCTAAAACATATCTTAAAGGGTGTATTCCATCCATTATTCCCGAGAGTAAATTGACGCTATCCAGTAAATAGGTTTGGATTGACATGATATCATAATAGGATTACAATAGGCCTAAAGGATCGGTGAGGCTATGAATAATGAAGATAAGATTTTAGAAATATTACAGACAATTCAAAATCAGATTTGTGAAATTAATAATAAAGTAGATGGGTTATCTGACCAGATTGCTAAAGTAGAAATTCATCTTGAGAATGTTACAGATAAAAGCATCGGCTTGCTTATGGAACAATATAACCCGAATATTGATAGAATTGATAATGTGGCAGAGAAAGTTGAAGAAATTCAATTTGATGTCAGTGGTTTGAAAAGAGTAGTAATATCACATAGTAAAGATATTAACAATTTAATGAAACGATAAGAAATCAGCTTGTAATCTGACTAAAGATTGCAAGCTGATTTTCTGTAAGAGCTTATTACGAAAAATAAATCACTCAATCCCTTACAAACACTGGTTTTAAAGCTGTTGCGTACGGTGATTCCCTGGATTGGAAGGATTACGGTGTGTATTCATTAAGACGGAGTATTTGTACTTGATGATGTAGGCGGATTAGGCGGATTTGCTGATTTCTTAGGAAGAATCTATGAAAGTGAAGATAAGGAAGAAAGGGCTGAATATCGCGCATGGGCTCAGAGTCTTGGTTGGAGTACAAGAAAGGTGTCGAATAAAATGGTAATCTAACATGCATTAGTTTATTTCTTTTAATTAGTTTCATAACGGTAACCTTTACTAAATAAGATTACTATTCATAGAATATTAAGTCAAATCGCATAAATAGGATAATTAGAACGAATACGACTATATTCGACTATCATGAAATCTTTAACTATATTGATTATATCTTAAAGGAAAGTTATAATAAAAAATATATATATTAAAGAAGATGATATGGAGGTATATCATGGAATTGTATCATGCAAGTGGAGAAACAGTTGAATTTCCGGAAATCAGAAAAGGAAAATACGGAAAGGATTTTTCCTGGGGATTTTACTGCACTTTAAGCTATGAGCAGGCGAAACGATGGGCGAAAAGGAATAGAGTGAATCCAACCATTAATATTTATGAGTATAATAGTGAGAATAATTTAAAAATATTACATTATCCCGAGATGAACGACTCCTGGTTAGACTTTATTTCATCCTGCAGAGCAGGAAATATTCATGATTATGATATAGTAGAAGGCCCTATGGCGGATGATACTATATGGAATTATGTGAATGATTTTTTAGCAGGAGAAATATCAAGAGTAGCCTTTTGGGAACTAGCCAAATTCAAATATCCGACTCACCAGATTAGTTTTCATACTTTAAAAGCATTGGATTGCTTAACCTTCAAAAGGAGTGATATTATACATGAGTGATCAGATTAAGAATAATATTTTCTATGTATGCTCTCTGATAGAATATCTTGGGCGGAAAACAAAGAATAGAAGATCGGATATTGTTGTTTTGCTTGGAAAAAAGGAAATAGAGAGACAACTGGAAATAGCTGAGGCAAATCATTGCTTACCGTTAGAGCAGGTAGCGGAAGAACTGGTAGAGATATTTGGTATTTCTGAAGGCGATTTTGATTCAGTAGGTAAAAGCCTTTATCCTATTCCTGGAATATATGCAATTGCAAAGGATTATCAAAGATTAATTATTGATGAAATAGGTCAAGAGGAATCTGTTACGGATACAATTTATAATGTATTTCAATCATTTATCAGCGATGAAATTTCTGATTTTAATTCGTCCGTATATTACTGTAATCCAGATTATTTGAGATTATCCTATGAAGAAGGAAAGCTCTTAATATAAATAGGCATGAATAACAAACCTATGATGACGGAATGAACGAAGGTAAATGTATTTATACTTATTTAATCTGATGAGAGATACGTTTACTTTACATAAAGGATAGAGAAAACATATGAAAGCATATCAATAAAAAATAGAAATTGAAGGTTCTCAGCCACCGATATGGAGAAGAATACTGATACCGGACAGGATTAATTTTAGGCAGCTGCATCGAACTGAAGACATGCTCAACCCCTTATAATCACTGCTTTTATTTAAGCGTGTAAACAGTACCGAAAGATAATGGTAATCATCGGTAAACAGAATACTCAGGACTTTTATCATAATGGTTGGAAGGAGTATCATATGAGCTCAAAGGTTGAAAATAGAAGAATGGATATTATTCGAATCATGCAGAGCGAAGGCAAAGCAAATGTTGCAGAGATAGCTAAAATGCATGGCGTTACTATGGAAACGATCAGAGCGGATTTTGATTATCTGGCGGAGCAGCATGGCTGGGTCAGAACACATGGCGGTATGGAATTGAAGGAGTTTACCAAATATAGTATGAATTATTTCTTTCATGAGCGCCAGGTAATCCATATGGATGAAAAAAAGAAGCTTTGCTGTAAAGCTATGGATTTTATATCGGATGGGGACTGCATCTATGTGGACTCCGGTTCAACCGTAATCAACCTTCTTGATTACCTCCATCAAAAACGTAAACTGACTATCGTTACGCATTCCATCGGCTTTCTGATTCGTTATACGCTGGATAACTATGAAAAATTATTTAAGGAACAGGAGCACAGACTCATTTTTCTGGGCGGAGAAGTTGATACGAATATTATGATGACCTACGGCGTTTTTTTCGAACAGACACTTATGGAGTTTGCGTATGATCATGTTATCTTTTCCGTTGACGCAATGGATTCTGAAATTGGAGGCACTAATGTTGACTATCAGGCTTATGCAACGATAAAATCAGTATTTCGATATGCAAAAAGCAAAATACTGCTTGTGGATAACAGTAAGCTGGATTTACGTGCGACTTATAAAATAGTAAGCGTTGAAGATGTGGATTATATCATAACAAACGGGCCTGTGAAGGAGCCCTGGGAAAGCTTATCCACACAGAAAAATTCCCACCTGATTATTGTATAAAAATTTGTTTTGTTAATAAAAAACCAAATATAATGACATGAAAACAAAATTAAAGAAGAATTAACATATTCTTTACTTGGTTTTCATGTTATTTTTTTGCGCTTGTGTTATGATCGATTCAACGAAGAGAAAGGAAACAAAAAGATGAAAAAAAATACGTTAGCAAGAATTGGATTTAGCCTTCCGTTTCTTATTCCATTATTTTTATTTTGGATTATACCGCTTATATCAGCCTTCTCCATTAGTTTTACAGATTGGGACTACATATCACCTAAATTCAATTTCGTTGGGTTTGATAATTATAAGGATATGTTTTTGGATACGGATTTCCTGAGAGCCCTTCAAAATACATTTGCTTTTGCATTTGGAACGATTCTGCCGACAATTGTGTTAGGATTTTTGCTTGCACTTATTTTTCAAAAGGCCTTCGGCGGCAGCAAGCTGTTTCAGATAATCATTTTCAGTCCGTGGATAACACCGGCTGTTGCGGTATCTATGGTATGGTCCTGGATCTATGACCCGGAAAAAGGCTTTGCAAATTATCTGCTGGCTCTATTCGGACTTGGGCCTTCCTCCTGGCTGCAAAGCAGTAAAACGGCAATGCTGGCAATTATTATATTTACCATATGGAAATCGGTTGGCTGGACATTCCTGTTCTATATCGGAGCCTTATCACAGGTTCCGAAAAGCCTTTATGAAGCATCTGATGTTGACGGTGCTTCCTACCTCCGTAAATTATGGCATATCACGGTCCCTTATATTTCACCGACCACCTTTTTCCTGATTATCGTTAATCTGATCCAATCAATTCAGGTTTATGACCAGATCCAGATTATGACGCAGGGAGGACCGGGAGGCAGCACAACGACGCTGCTTTATCTGTACTATGACAAATCCTTCCAGAATTATCAGATGGGTCCGGCGAATGCAGTGGCAATCATCATTCTGGTAATTATTATCCTTTTATCCTTATTAAGCAACCGCGTCAGCAAACGTTTTGTTCATTACGAATAGGAGAATTAGCAGATGAAAGCAAAATTAATCTCAGTCCTTAAATATATCTTTTTATGTGCAATATCCTTCCTCTTCCTTTTTCCTTTCCTATGGATGCTTTTCGGTTCTTTTAAAACAAATAATGAGATTTGGCAGAAACCTTATCAGCTATTTCCATCCAACCTGGATTTTGCGTTACTGCTTAAGAATTTACAAGAGATCCATCTGAATGGGTATCTGCTTAACAGCTTTTTCGTTGGATGCCTCGGAACCATATTGATATTGCTCGTATGCTCGATGTTTGCTTATGCCGTAGTATTTTTAAAAAGTAAGAATATGGACCGCATATTTGTTGTGGTATTGATTACTTACATGCTTCCGGGAGCTGTAACCTATGTACCGTCCTATATTATTCTGGCTAATTTACATATGCTTGATAAATTGACCGGACTGATATTTTCCTATCTTGCCAATGTGTTTGCCGTATTCTATTTCCGGCAGAACTTTATGAAGACAAGTGTTGATTTTGTGGAAGCAGCAAAGATTGACGGAGCGGGTCATTGGACAATATTGCGTCATGTAATATTGCCTTTGAATATATCGGCATTTTGTTCGGTGGGGTTATTGACCTTTATTCAGCTGTATAACAGTTATATGTGGCCGAGCATCATGTTGAACAGTCAGGAGAAATACCTGATTTCTCAAGGACTTAGACAATTTTTTATTCAGGATGGAGCGTATGGTATGAATTGGTCACAGGTAATGCTTGCCAGCACGGTTGCGGTGCTGCCGGTGGTCCTGATTCTTATAATCGCTCAGAAATGGCTGATTGCAGCTATTTCACAGGACAGTGGCGTTAAATTTTAATGAATGGAGGAATTTAAGAAAATGAAAAAGTTACTAAGCTTATTATTGGCTGTCAGCCTCCTGGTTATGAGCTTCTCAGCTTGTTCCAAGGAAAGTACTGAAACAACAGAAGATACCGCCGTTACACAGGTACCGCCGACAAGCGGGCAGGAGGATACGCAAAATACGGGAAATACAGAGAATACGGACGCCCAGAGCAGTGAGCCGGTAGTGATTGAATTCTGGCATGCATTGGGAGGCACTTTGGGAGATTCCCTGCAGACAATTATTGATGAGTTCAATGCATCCCAGACAAAATATGTGATTAAACCGGTTGTAATCGGCAGCTACTCAGAAATTGACCAGAAGCTGCAGGCAGCTTATGCAGCGAAAAACACACCTGCTCTTGTTGCCGGCGGATCACAGGAAACCTTTTATCAAAAGGGACTTGTTGAGACCTTTGAGGATTATATGCCCGCTGATTATGATAAAGCAGATATTGTCAAAGGCTTCATGGATGCTGCGACAAAGGACGGCAGGATGGTATTTGCTCCGGCTTACGGGACCTCACAGGTACTCTATTTTAATAATGCTGTCCTTGCGGAAGCAGGCTATACAAAAGAGGATCTGACCTCCTGGCAGAAGCTTGAGGCTATGAAGGATAAAGTAATCGGAATTGATACGAATAAAAGTAAAATAGAATATGTATGGGAACCTATGTGGGGTTATGATAATATGGTTGACGTTGTTTCCAGTGCCGGCGGAAAGTTCCTGTCCGATGACGGTAAGACGGTTCTGATTAACGATCCGATCTGGGTGGAAGTTTTGGACCAGTTCAGAGTATGGCTGAATGAGGATAAAACCATGAAAATCCACTCCGGCGGACAGGGTTGGGAGTACTGGTACAAGACCATGGATGACTGGATTTATGGAACTGCATTGGGTTATACAGGTTCACCCGGTGATTATACGATTGCTCTGGATGGTGTAAATAAGGCAATTGCAGACGGCTATAAGAATGAATTTGCCATTGCCATGCAGCCCGGATGGAAGGATAATGCTCCGGCACCCTTCTTCTCCAGTCTGATGTACTTCATTCCGAAGTCCGATAATGTAACGGAGGAGATGAAAAAGGGAGCAGCGGAGTTTATCACATTTGCCACAAATACAGAAAATACCGCTAATTTCTCCATGGGTACCGGTTATGTAGCCGTTCGTAAGTCGGTGCTTGATTTACCGGAATATAAGACCTATCTGGAATCCAATCCGGATGCCGATGTTGCGTTAAAGCAGATTGATACCTATGCCGTTCCGGCATTTATCGATCCTACCGGCGGAGCAATCTATTCCGCATTAAAGGATGCTGTGGATAAAATACAAATAGAAAATGTTTCAGCAAAAGTGGCTTTGGACGAAGCAGCAAAGAAAGCACAGGCTGAGCTTGATAAAGTAAATAAATAGGATACCGGACTTTTCTTTCATTAAGTAATAAAATATAGGAGGGCCTGCCGTAAACAGAGTCCCGGCAATGACATGGGAGCATACTTATTACCGGACGGAGATTATTTTGCGGCGGCCCTCTTCATGACAAGTGAATCTGCTTGCAGCTTCATCATGTATTGAAAGGTGTGATTATATGGAATTAAATGTTGCTTTAACAGGAAATGTACAAAACGTGCAGTTTGAATTAAATAGTCCAATTCAAAGCTTGTGGGTTTCTGCTGTTATGGATGTGGAAGCGGTAACCCTGCTGTATCTTTTTAATCCGTGCAACAGACTCTGCGGTTCTATATCTCTTGGGATGGGCAGGTTTATCAAAGAAATATATATTTCTGAATCCGTATGCACAATGAATGGTTTACGTCATGCATTAATGCAGGGAACCTATACCCTGCTTATCGTTCCTGCTGCCGTAATGGGAGCTGCGCATATTCAATTACAGATAGAGACCAATGTTGATAAGTCCTACAGCGAAGAGTATCTCCAGGATATGCAGAGCACTCCTGCTGCCTTTGAGGACATCGTGGAAGATTCGCCCAGGTATTATAAAGGGGATTTTCACGGGCATACCATTTTCTCTGACGGGCACCGGACAATACAGGAAGCCATCGAGGCATTACAGAAAAAAGATATGGATTTTATGGCTTTTACCGAACACAATATGATGCCCTTTGATCTGCCGAAGCTCCCGTGCCTATCGCTTCCTTCCTTTGAGCTGACCCTTCCGATTGGACATTTGAATATCCATGGGGTGGAGGATCTAGGCATTCTGTTCGGTGAATTTAAGACAATGAATAGTTATGAAGCGGTTTGGGAAGGTGCGGTAAATTGCTTCGGTACAGCTTGCAATCTTTCCTTGAATCATATGTTTATGGAACCCTGGCATTTTTCCTATTCGGGTTTTGATATGTCGAAATTGAATACCATTGAGGTCATATGTGATCCAACCTATCCTTCGGCTGCGAAGGCCAATAATCAAGCCGTAGACTTTCTGGATTTCTTATGGCAGGAGGGTCTAATTATTTTTGGAATCGGCGGCAGTGACAGCCATAACAAAGAAGATGAATTATATGATGGGGCACAGGAACCCTCCGTCTATGGCGATCCGGCTACCTATGTGTACTGCGAAGGTCTCTCAGTCAGGAATATTATCGAGGGGATAAGAAAGGGGCATAGCTATATCACACGTTATGGAAATCTCATAATTGAAATATGTGAGGGAAAATATCTCCCCGGAGATCAGATTTCAGAGAAGGTAGAATTTATAACTTACCGTGTGCGCCTGGAAAATATACAGATAGCATGCACCGGTCGTTTTATCCTTAATGGTGAAACAGTATGGGAGGCAGCTTTGAGCGGAGATGGTAAAGAAGCATTCTATGTATTGGAACCGGTGGATCAGCCCTGGTGGTTACGTTTCGGTCTGTATGATACTTCTGGGAATGTGATTGCTTATGTAAATCCTGTTTACAATAGAGTAAATAAGTGTCAGAATACTGTATTTAAAAATTTATACGACAGATTTGGAGAAAGATATGATCAAAGGAATATTATTCGATAAAGACGGGACACTGATCGAGTTCATAAGCGTCTGGCATGATATTATTCGAAGTATACTGGAAGTACTGGAAAGGGAGTATTTCTTTTCCAGACAGATAATAGATAAAATAAAAGAAGTATCCGGCATTCGGGATAAGGATTTCGCCAAGGAAAGTATAATTCAATATTATGCAACATCCCAGATTATAGATTTATGGTTTGTGATACTTGCGAATGCGGATATCGACGGGCATAGGATAATAACCTATAAGGAACTGATGGCATTGTTTGAAGAAAAGACTCAGGATGAAAATTTAAAGATTAATGCTGTCGAAGGTACCAAGGAGCTGCTTGCCTATTTAAAAAATAAAAATTATATCATTGGTATTGCCACAGCTGATACCTATCGTTCTACCATATTCAGCCTCAAGAAAGCCGATATTCTTAATTTCTTTGATTATATCGGTTGCAATGAGGAAGGAGTAAATCCGAAACCGGCAAATGATATGGCTGTCCGGTTCTGTCTAAAATATCAGTTAATACCGGAAGAAATTCTGATTGTCGGAGACAGTGTTACCGACATGCTCTTTGCTGAAAATTCCGGAACAAATTTTATCGGGATCAAAACGCCTTATAACCATTATGAGAAATTCCATGAACATCATATGCCTACAGTCGATAAGTTAAGAGATATTGTTGTAAAGCTTTCATTATAAATAGATTAGATTAAGGAGCAGTGTGAAGAGAAAACCAATCTTATCGGCTAATCTGTCATGGTTGTTTAATGCTTTTTAAAGAACAATGGAAGATGGAAGAAAATATACGGAACTTGGTTATGAGTTTTAACTGCTGCTTTACTGACATTGCTCCTGGGTTTACTTTTGATGTGATTGGGAGCCTTAACTGTCAGGCTTTTAATATACCCCTACCACAAAAAAGAGCAAGAAAAGGCGCCGTAATTGGGCGTGTTTTCCTTGCTCCTTTCTATTTAACATCTATAATTGGGCTGCATGCTCAAGATTGCTAAACCTTGTGAACCTATTTTAGGTAATTGCGTATTTCTAAAAACCTCTGTTCGGATTAATCTGCCTTCCCAATCAGTCAGGAAAACGCTGATTGAACCTTCATTTCCATTGAGTACATACAGATTGTTGGAACAAACTCTACTGTCAATCGGTGCACCAGCGCCATCTCTCGTACTATAGATAACATTTGAAACACTCAGATGTCCGTTATAGTCAATTTCATATGTTGATATTGAGTGAGTGCCGGCATTGGAAGTATAAGCAAAACGTTTATTTTGAGATAGTACAACCCAGCAGGTAGCTGCCTGATAATTCGGAATGGATGAACTAATTACAGAGAGCGTTCCATCACGATTAACTTTGTAAGATGATAAAGCATTTTCTCCGGCCTCCGTAACCAGCAAGATTTCATTTGTAAGAAAAACTGAGCCAAAAGGTCCCGCGCCGCTGGAATTATTTAGGACAGGACCGTTGAGGCTTCCATCTGCCAGAACGGTAAATACGCTGATAAGGTTTGTATTCAGCTCAGAGACAGCTACTTTTCTACTTTCATAATTGAAAACTATACATGTTGGCTGGGCATCACGTGAACTTAATGGATTTGCCTGGCTTGTTATCTTGGTTAATCCGCCGTTAACATCCACCCTATAACCTGTAACATTGGAGGCAATGCTACTTCCATTGCCTCTATTTGCCACATAGAGAAGATCATAGTCTGCTGCCAGACTGACAGGAAAGAAGCCACCGCAATGTTTCACATCGGCTAGTATCAGGGCTCCTGAGTTAGTAATTCTGAAGCTGCTGATATCGTTGCTGCCTGCATTCACGACGAATAGGAAATGTCCGTCATCTGATAGTATGATGGAGCCCTGTGACATGAGTGGATCAACGTTTTTTGCACCAGTGCCTTTACCGCCTGTATCGTAAGCCTTAACAAAAGTTAGGTTACCACTGGTATGTTGTCGCATGGCTATAACTTGATTGCCATCAACTGCGTTCGACATAGAGTAAACCATACAACTTTGCCGCATGTCTGTTGTATAATACATTTCATTACCATCCCTTAATAGCTTTAATATATTAATATGCTCAAATACATTATAAAGTGTAAACAAAACGCTTCATAGGATATCAATTCAATCCTTTTCATTTTACTTGAACATTTCATTTATCAGTAATATAATTACATTTATAACAATGTTAAGAAAATGGAAAGGGGTTGCCATTCTTATCTGAATGGGGAATAATATGAAAAAATTGGGATTTTATATTGGTCATGTGAATTATCTGCCACATGCAACATTACTATACAAGTCAATCCTTGAAAATACACAATTAAGCGAGGAGTGCCAGATTTATGCAGTAACGCCAGAGAATCTAAACCTGACAGCTGCACTCATGGGAGTTCATCAATTAAAGGTATCAATTGAACCGGGATACAGGGCTATCCCTTATGTAGACAAGATGTTTGCAGCTGCTGCATTTGAGAATATCTGTGATGATGAGTATATCTGGATGGATGTAGACAGTTACTTTTTTAAGAATCTGGAATACCGCAAAAGTACCGAAATATATGCTAATCCGGTGGATGAAAAAAATATTGGAGATATCTTCGGTGAAGAGCGCAGCGATCTATGGCGAACACTATTCATACATTTTAATTTGTCAGATATCTATCCATTTCTCACAACAAGAGTGACGAAGGAGAAAATATATCCTTATTACAATGCTAGTATGGTGTTAGTAAATAATAATAAGGAGTTGTTTCAAAAAGTAAAATATTCCATATACGAATTAATGAACAATGAGAGTATTAAGCGGATTATTACTTCATCAGAGCTGCACCGTAAGTATATCCATCAGGCAATTTTTACTTGTGCAATTCTTAAGCTATATAACAAAAGCATTAAGCCGTTGCCTTATGGAGCGAACTATTCTCTTAGCTTCCATGAAAAAACTCCTACGCCAATCCCATATGGAGATGTGATAAGTATAAAATATCATAATGCCTTTGAGAAAAATGGTGTCCCGAATATTTGGAAGGAGATATTTGAACCAGTCAAAAATAATATTAAAGAGACTTGGTACTATTAGATTACACAGGGAATTTATGAGACAACAATTAGAACCGGTGCTTTATTAGGCTTGTATCTTGATGATGCAGGCCCAATTTTATAATGCACAATGGAAGAAGTATAAATTAGATAAATATGTATTCATATTTTACCGATGTGCTTCACAAGGAATGGGGCTTTGACGGTTATACAATGAGTGACTGGGGTGCAGTTAATCACCGTGTTTTGGATCTGGAGGCAGGACTTGATCTGGAAATGCCCTACTCCGGTGGCTATAACGATGCCCTGATCGTTAATGCCGTCAGAGAAGGCAGTTTAGAGGAAGCTGTTTTGAATGCTGCATGAGCGGATAAAATCTGCTGCAACAGGAATAATCCTGCTTATGACGCGAATTTGCTAAGCAGGCATGGATTAAGACTTCTGCTTTTCAACTATGGTTCTATCTGGTATATAATCTTCATTTGTTAACTTGTTCCGGTACTCTCGTGGAGAGAGACCGGTATTTTTTTTGAATTGGCGGCAAAAGTGTACTTCATTTTCATAACCGCATAACTCTGAGATGTCATTAATCTGAAGATTTGTGCGACGTAGTCTGAACTTTGCTGCTTCGATTCTTGCATTGACCAAATCGTTAATGCAGGAAATCTGAAACATTTTTTTATATAAATGCTGAAAGTAAGATGAACTGATATGAAGATCGGAACACATTCGATCGATAGTCCATTTTTCTTCTGAAAAATTATACATAGTAGCTCTTAGGGTACTCATCTGAGGATAAAGTGGATGTGACCGGATGGGATCTTCCTTGGAATGGATTTGTTCGGACAGGCGTATGAGTAATATATGCATAAAATAATCAATGATTTCATCACGATGGGAGGAATCAGAATAAAGCTCACTGATGATCTGATTCATCAGAAGAGTGATTGCAGGAAGATGATTAAGACTAAAAACCTGGTTTAAAGGTATGGATAAGGAATGAAAGGACGGAGCCTCCTCGTAAAAGTCAAAATGCAGCCAGTCATTTACATACTCGCCATGACTATTCCAATAACGGTATGGAATATTTTTGTCAAAGATAACCATGGATCCGGGTAATGTCTCATAACGAGAGCCATCAATTTCAAAAGTGGCATTCGTTTTTGCAACGATGATAAGATAATCCTGGTTGCCGTGAGTACTTGCAATGATGCATCCTGGGGTATGACGACTGTCACATCCTCCAAAGTTAATGTGAATCATAGCCAGGTTCCTCCTTTTAAGGAATTTCTCCTATTATATCATGATTAAACAGAATAAATCAACTCTTGATATTTCATACATTGAAGTAGAATGCATTGATCTAATAATCTAATAGGAAAATGGAATTATATAGTTATGATTATAAAGCAGAATAAATCAATATAAAACAGCTTAGTTCATTGAATTGAACTGAATTACGGAATACAATGAAATAAACCATTACATTATTTATATGAGAAAATGAAGAAAAAAGTGGAGTAACTGGAGCTAAAAATCTGACCTGGCCCGATGAACTATCTCCTTTTCCGGTATTAACACAGCTTGATGTCCATGGAAAAGATAATATAAATCAAAGAGATGTAAAATGATACTAGATGAATTTACCGATGGGACTAATTTATAAGGAACAATCGTAGTAATCGGGGATTGTGAGGAGCTGATGGCTGAAAGAGGAACGTTCTGTGAATAAAAAGAGAGTAATAATTCGGTATAGGTAGTAAGCTTACATGAAATAGTTACAGGCATAAATATTGAGGTATAGAAAGGATACAATACCACATGCTTAATATGGAAAAAGTTGCAAACGGAATATGGAAAGTAACAATCGGTGAAGCCGAACAATGGACTCCGACAGCTGTTCAGAAATTTCCGATAAAGAAAGATGTTCTGGAGAAGCTCCCTGTAAGGGCGGAAAAACCTTATGCTTTGAAGGACATGAAATGTGAAGTTGGTGCAAGGGGAATTACGATAACAATCCCAATGGATACAGCAGAAGATATCTATGGTTTCGGCTTACAATTAAAAAGTATGAATCAGGCCGGAAGAAAGAGAATAATTAAGGTTAACTCGGATCCACCTGCAGATACGGGAGAGAGCCATGCACCGGTTCCATTTTATATATCAACAGGAGGCTATGGTTTATTCGTCAACTCCTTCCGGTATATTACCTTCTATATGGGGACTGTTACCGATAAAGGAATTTCACAAAATATGAAGCAGGAAAATGAGCCTCATAAGGAATTTTCAGAATCAGCCTTATATGCTTTAAAGAGAGCAAAAGAAACAAGAAAAATCATCATTGAGATACCTGGTGTGAAGGGTATTGAACTGTTTTTCTTTGCAGGTGATGTGAAAGAGGTAGTACAACGGTATAATCTGTTCTCAGGAGGGGGCTGCCTGCCTCCGATGTGGGGATTAGGAATGTGGTACCGCCCCTATGGAGGCTGTAATCAGGATACGATATTGGAATTGGCAAGACAGTTTCGTGATGAAAAGATGCCTATGGATGTTCTTGGATTAGAACCGGGATGGCATTCCCACAGTTACTCCTGCACATATAAGTGGTCCAGCCTCTTCCCAGGGCATCAGGAAATGATAGATCAACTGAGTAAGGAGGGCTACAAGCTAAACCTTTGGGAACACATTTATATTTATCCCGCAGCACCGTTTTATGAACAGCTGATGGAATACAGCGGAGATTACGAGGTATGGAACGGATTGGTTCCTGATTTTGCAACAAGTGAAGCCAGTAACATTTTTGAGAAATATCATAAGAATGAATTTGTAGAAAATGGTATCAGAGGCTTTAAGCTGGATGAATGTGATAATTCTGACTATAATCCGTCTAACTGGTCCTTTCCTGACTCCACCAGATTTCCATCCGGTATGGATGGGGAGCAGATGCATATGGCAGTCGGAACTCTTTATCAGAATCTGATTTATCGTATCTTTAGAGAAAAGGAAATCAGAACATATTCTCAGGTACGCTCCTCCGGAGCATTGGCTGCACCGCTGCCGTTCGTTATTTATTCTGACTTATACAATCACAGACAGTTTATACGGGGAATGGTTACTTCAGGTTTTTCAGGCCTTCTGTGGGCTCCTGAGGTCAGGGATTGTTTAAATGTAAATGATTTATTAAGACGACTTCAGACAATTGTTTTTTCTGAACAGGCATTATTCAATAGCTGGCGCATTCCCAGTCCACCCTGGAAGCAGGTTGATATTGATAAAAATCTGGCAGGTGAGTGGATGGAGAGTGCAGAAAATGTAACCAGTACTTGCCGAAGATTTTTCGAGCTTCGTATGCAGTTGTTACCCTATCTGTACAGTGCCTTTGTTGAATACCATAAATGGGGCATTCCTCCGATCAGAGCTTTGGTAATGGATTTTCCGGAGGATGAGCAGGTGCGAAATATTGATGATGAATATATGTTAGGGAAGAGTTTACTTATCTGCCCGCTCACAATGGAAGATGGAACTTCACGACAGGTGTATCTGCCAGAGGGCACCTGGCATCAATTCTTTACTGGTGAGATAATAGAAGGCGGACGCACTCTTAATATTTTAGCAGAATATGATCAGATTCCGGTATTTGTGAGGGATAATTCCATTATTCCTCTAGCCAAACCGGTCTCCTGTGTGAAGCAGGACACCGTCTTTGAGATACAAATGAAAGATTTTGGAACAGGGAGTGCTGAATTTATCCTATATGAGGATGATTTTGAATCCTTCACCTACGAGAAGGGCGACAGTAATGAAATAATAATACGAAGAAATCCGGAAGGAACAATTACTTGTAACAGAAAGGGTAGCGGGAATATAAGGTATCGAATTGAGGTTTAAATCTGTAATAAATTATAAATACCGGACGGTATTGTGAAGAAAAAGCATCTTCACACGGAAAGAATTCCAAAATGAATTTCAGAGGAAATTCATTTTGAACTTCTTTCGGGTTTTGTGACACCGCAAAGCGGCGTAATGAACGGGAGTATGAAATGAATTTTGAAAAATCCAATAATTTAAAGTGAATTATAAAATCATAATTCACTTTAGAAAGAACTCCAGAATGAATTCCATAGGAATTTTATTTTGAACTTCTTTCAGGTATTGC
This sequence comes from Mobilitalea sp., assembly GCA_035564175.1. Taxonomy (GTDB): domain Bacteria; phylum Bacillota; class Clostridia; order Lachnospirales; family Lachnospiraceae; genus Mobilitalea. The sequence continues at coordinate 46,765 of DATMUM010000025.1, read as the reverse complement.
TTGTGACGCCGCAAGCGGCATCATGGGGGCTAGAGTGAAGCATAAAAAACGAATTTTATGGAGGATGAGTATGTTACAGAAAGAAGCTACAATATGGTTAGAAGCTGTGGTAAATAAAATATATGAAAAGCTGGAATGGGTCAGTGAAAAGTCAAAAAATAAGATACCCTATACAACCATTAACGGAACTCATGACCATTATAACGACAGTGACCGGGAATGCCGTATGACAGATGGACTAAACTGGTGGACGAATGGCTTCTGGGGCGGAATGATGTGGCTGATGTACTATGACAGCGGTAATGAAAAATACGCTGAGATTGCAAGACTGTCAGAGAATAAGCTGGATCAATGCTTTCAGGATTACTATGGTCTTCACCATGATGTTGGATTTATGTGGCTTCCGACAGCAGTTGCCGATTACCGAATTACTAAGAATCCGGAATCAAGGAAAAGAGGGTTACATGCGGCAAATCTTCTTGCAGGGCGTTATAATCCGGTAGGAAAATTCATCCGTGCATGGAATGATATAGGCAAAGATGACGCCAGAGGCTGGGCAATTATTGACTGCATGCTGAATCTCCCCCTATTATATTGGGCGACGGAAGAAACAGGTGATCCCAGGTTTAAGCATATTGCCATGATGCATGCAGACACAGCGATGGAATGCTTCATCCGGCCGGACGGATCTTCAGAACATATCGTCGAATTTGATCCTTTTCACGGAGGAGTCGTAAAAACTTATGGCGGACAGGGCTATGAAAACGGATCCTCCTGGACACGCGGGCAATCCTGGGCTCTTTATGGCTTTATGATGAGCTACCTTCATACGGATAAAAAAGAATATTTAGATACGGCAAAGGTGGTAGCGCATTATTTTATCGCTAATATACCGGATAACGGAATCATTCCCCTGGACTTTCGGCAACCAAAGGAAGATATCTGGGAGGATTCATCGGCAGCAGCAATTGCAGCCTGCGGCTTGATTGAAATAGCAAGGAAGGTTGGAAATCATGAGAAGGAGCTGTATTTGAGTGCGGCTCTTAAATTACTAAAAGCACTGGATCAGAAAAGAAGCAACTGGACGAAAGACTGTGATTGTATCCTCGAAAACTGTTCGGAGGCATATCATTCAAAAAAGCACATTCATATGATATACGCAGATTACTTTTTTATGGAAGCGATATTTAAATTAAAGGGTAACGATATTTTCTTGTGGTAATATTTCACATACAGGAGGTAAGTATGAATAAAAAAATCATAAATCCGATTTTACGGGGATTTAATCCCGATCCTTCCATCATACGTGTCAAAGAGGATTATTATATAGCCACCTCAACCTTTGAGTGGTGGCCGGGAGTGCAGATCCATCATTCCAGGGATCTGATTCATTGGGAGCTTCTGACTCATCCTTTAAACAGGATCTCACAGCTGGATTTAAGAGGAGTGGGAGCTTCTCAGGGGGTATGGGCTCCCTACCTTACTTATTTTGAAGATACTTATTTCTTAGTATATACTGTAGTGAATTCGTTTTACTGCAATATGTATGATACAAATAATTATCTCATTACTGCCTCCGATATCATGGGACCCTGGTCAGATCCGATACCTTTAAACAATTTTGGCTTTGACCCTTCCCTTTTTCATGATGATGACGGTAGGAAATACATGGTCAGTATGGTCACTGATCATCGTATACCTAGAAAATATGTCGGAAGGCTGATATTGCAGGAATACTCACAGAAGGAAAAGAAGATGATCGGTGAGTTTAAAGAGATTTACAAAGATGATAAAATCTTTTTGGAAGGGCCTCATATTTTCAAAAGAGGGAAATATTATTATCTGTTTACTGCAGATACCGGAACCGGTGAAGGACACGGGCAATCCATCCAGCGCTCCGAATCAGTCTGGGGACCCTATGAATGGTTTGAAGGAAATTCAATTCTAACTTCCAGGGACAATACGGATCTGCTCTTACAGAAATCCGGACATTGTGACCTTGTAGAAACACAAAACGGTGAGTGGTATGCGGTGTATTTATGTGGTCGTGCCTTAGAAAACAGAAATCCGGAGGGAGTCCGTTTTGGAGGCTGCAGAAGATATACCTTGGGACGTGAAACCGCAATCCAAAAAGTGAGATGGACGGAGGATAACTGGCTGGTATTGGATAACGGCACCAAGCTTCCGGATGTGGAGGTGGAAGCACCGGATCTGCCGGAGCATCCCTTCCCCCAAAAGCCTGACAGGGATGATTTTAATCAGGAAACACTGGATATTGAATACCAGTCTCTGCGCATTCCGTTAGATGAAACCTATAATTCACTCTCAGAGCGTAAGGGTTACCTTCGTATGTATGGTAGATCGGGCTTGGCTTCAAGATATGGACAAAGTCTGATTGCCAGAAGATGGACAGAATTTACCTTCGAAGCCAGTACCTGTTTAGAATATGAACCCACCGTATTTAAGAATATGGCTGGACTGATCTGTCTGTATGATTATGACAATTATTTTTATCTCCATGTAACGCATGACGAGGATTTAGGCAGATGTATTTCCGTTCTTACGGCTGAAAATAAAAAATATGAATATCCCATCGGATTTCTCACGATTGGGGAAGCAGAAAGAATCTATCTGAAGGTAGTAGTAGACCATGATAGGCTTCAATTTTTCTACAGTACAACCAATGAAGAGGAATATCTGAAAATCGGCCCCGTTTTAGATGCCAGTATCTTATCGGATGAGGCCTGCAATGAAGGATGGTTTACCGGAGCCATGGTAGGTATATGCTGCCAGGATCTTACGGGCTTTCACAAATATGCAGACTTTGACTATTTTGAATATAAAGCAGTTGAAGGTAACTAAAAGAGCCTGCAGAACGAATCGTTGAAGAAACCTTGGAAATTCATTTGGTATTATTTTGCAATACTAAAATTGCTTCGTGAGTAGCATATTTCAGTGAATGAACATCGGATGACCCGGCCTGATTACCTTTTGTTATACAATTAGGTGAAACTTAAGCTTCATATGCATATGATAAAGTGTATGGATGTATTCTTCAGTAAGACTCCAGTAATAAACTTGGATTATTGAAGAATTAAATGAAATAAATGATTTGATATCAGAACCGGAAGGCTGAGTTTGGTACTACTGAAAAAAGGAGAAAATAATATGATTATCGGTATTGTGAAAGAAATTAAAAATAACGAAAACAGGGTTAGTTTAACCCCTGCAGGAGTAAATGTCTTAACGAAACAGGGACATCAGGTATTTGTAGAAAAAAGCGCAGGTGAGGGCAGCGGTTTTTCGGATGAGGAATATATTGCTGCAGGTGCTGAAATTTTTCATACGAACCGAGAGGTTTTTGAAATATCTGAGATTATTGTTAAAGTAAAAGAACCTTTGGAATGTGAATATGATTTATTTAAGCCTGGCCAGAATCTATATACTTATCTGCATCTGGCAGCAAATGAAACCTTAACCAGAGCTTTACTTAATAAGGAGGTGACAGGTATAGCTTATGAGACAGTCCAGTTGGAGAACGGTTCACTGCCGTTGCTGGCACCAATGAGTGAAGTAGCCGGTAAATTGTCAGTTCAGATCGGAGCAAATCTACTTCAGAAATATAATGGTGGTGTAGGAATTCTTTTAGGTGGAGTTCCGGGTGTAAAGCCTGCTGAAGTTGTTATCATCGGAGGAGGCTCTGTAGGAACAAATGCTGCTAAAATCGCAGTCGGTATGGGCGCCAATGTAACTATTCTCGACATTAGCATTACAAGATTGGTATATCTGGATGATTTATTTGGTGGACGTATCAATACCATAATGTGCAATTCTTATAATGTAGCTGAAATGGTCAAAAAGGCTGATTTATTAATAGGAGCTGTTCTTGTGGCAGGGGCATCAGCTCCCAAAATCGTTTCGGAGGAAATGGTAAAAACCATGAAAAAGGGCTCGGTCATCGTTGATGTTGCCATAGACCAGGGGGGATCCATTGAATCAATAGACCGTGTGACGACTCATGACAATCCTTCCTATATAAAACATGGTGTAGTCCATTACTCAGTCGCTAATATGCCGGGTTCTGTTCCTAGAACATCCACCTTGGCATTGGAAGCTGCTACGTTACCTTATCTTATACAGATAGCAGATAAGGGTGTAAAGAAAGCTATGATGGATAATCCGGCATTAAGAAAAGGACTAAATACAATACATGGCATATTAACTTGTAAGTCTGTCGGGGAGAGTCTGAATATTCCATATACCACGCCGGAGGCTGCCCTCCAGGAAATGATTACAGGATTGTATCCTGATGCACAACGGTGCTAAGTATACCCCGAAAGCATTAGATGCAGTGATCACTGGCTTACAGGATAAAGGGTATAAGATCATTCCGATATCCCGGCTGATTATCAAAGGGAATTTACTGTAAATCATGAGGGTAGGCAGATTGAGAAGTGAGTAAAAGATTAAGTAAAGAATGCTAAATCATTAAAATGTGAAAATTATAGATATTTATTAACAAAGCCTTTTACTGAATTGTTAATAGATATCTATTTTTTATGGAATAATAGAATTTAACTGAGTGTTTTGGATAATCCCTAAAATCAATCCCCCTAAATATTGTTTACAAACTCCAAGGTCAGTTATTATCTGGCACTTGGGGTTTTTAATGTTAAGGGTAATAAGGATTACGATAATCATTTCGATATATAGCTGCTCGTTTAATTAAAAAAATCAATATATTAAGATTGTTCTCGTTATAATCTGCCCATAATTATCTATGTAACATTAATGAATCAATATGCATCTTATATTCATGTTTTACGATGTGCAAATAACAATTGAAAAATATGTAAATGTAAATTGTGCAAATTATGATGTTGACATATGATGCATTAAGTGCTATACTGAACTCGAAAAGTTGTTGAAAATAACTTAAAATATTATTAAATGCATAAATAAGGTGTGCAAATGTAAATCCGGAGGTAAACTATGGGAGTCGTGAAAAAAGGCATTTTGATAACAACAATGATTCTAATACTGATATTGGGTATTGCTTCACTACTTGTTCCTCATAAAGAAGATAATTCAAGAAAACCAACTAATTTTGAATATCAGAGTAATGCTGATATAAACAGGAAGGTTTCAGATAACCAGATTACATTAAGTCTATCTACCGCAGATGTATTGGAGAATGTTGATTATAAGGATATTGATAATACAGAAAAGGGTTATCTGTTTGAAGGTCAGGGAAAGGCCTCCTGGAAATTTAATGTGAATGAAGTGGGAGATTATTACATAAGTGCGGGATACTTACCTATAACAGGTAATGGTCAAAATATGCAATTCCATATTCTTATTGATGGTCAAAATATATCAAATGAAGATGAGATATCATCCTTATCGAGATTGTGGGTAGATTTGGGCAACTTTACTAGAAACTCTAACGGTGATGAGATTCGGCCGGAACAAGCAGAAGTTAATATATGGACTGAGAATAATTTTACGAACAACTCTAAAGATGATATCTGTGTTCATTTAGAAAAAGGAGAACATACAATTGAGATTATCGATACAAAAGAAAACTGCATGTTGGATTATATCCGTCTTTATTCCAAAAAGATAATTTCCTATCAGGAATATTCCAAGCAGTATACCGGCAATGACGATAACAATAGCTATTTTCAGACGCTGGAAGCAGAAACCCCTTACATGAAATCCTCCTCTGAATTATATCCTATTTATGATAAATCAAGCCCTTACAGTTCACCTTATAATGCTACCTGTATTCGGTACAACACCATTGGCGGACAAAACTGGGAGGACGAAGGTCAGTGGATTGAATGGAAAATCAATATTCCTTCCGATGGTTATTATCGGATTGGAATGAGATACCGGCAAAATCTTAATAAAGGTGTAACAAGCAGCCGCTCTGTTATGATTGACGGTGAAATACCCTTCGAAGAATTGGCTGATGTGAAGTTTAATTACTCAGTGAATTGGCAGAGCATGTTTCTGGGAGGAGATAAACCTTACTTATTTTATCTTACTGCAGGACAACATTCTATTAGGATGAAGGTAGAACTTGGAGAACTTTCAGATATAACGAAAGATATGGAAACTACGGTGTATAATCTTAATTCTCTGTATCGTGACATAATCATGATTACCGGTACAGAGCCGGATATTTACAGGGACTATAATTTGCAAAATTCTATTCCTGATTTAAAGGATCAATTAACCTCAATTGTTGGAAAGTTAACAGGCTATGAAGAATATTTGGACAAGCAATATGGAAAGAGCAGTTATGCCACAAGGGTAATCTCCCAGTTAAAAAGGCAGCTACAGTCATATGTTGAAAAACCATATATTATCCAGAAAAGTATGACAGTTTTTAAAACAAATATCTCATCTATGGCTGAATGGGTATTAGCCTTTGAACAGCAGCCTTTGGAAATGGATTGTCTCTATGTAACAGGTGATGGAGTGGTACTTCCCAAAGCGGAAACTAATTTTCTGGGAATGACAGGACATGAAATCAGGGCGTTTATCGGATCTTTCTTCCACGAATACAACAATGTCTCCACAGCAGATATAAATAAGAATGCTCAAACAATCACCGTCTGGGTTGGTAGAGGCCGTGATCAGGCTAATGTGTTGAAACGACTGATTGATGATTACTTTACAAAAGAAACTGGTATAAATGTAAATCTTAATTTGGTGGAGGGTGCATTAGTCAAAGCTGCTATAGCGGGAAAAGGCCCGGACGTTAATATCTTTACATCAAGGGGGGAAGCAATGAATCTTGCTTTTCGAGGGGCGCTTCTTCCGCTGAATAATTTAGATAGTTTTCATGAAATCATACCTCAGTATATGAACAATGCATTTGTTCCTTATGAATACAATAATTTAACATACGCAATTCCGGAGGAACAGGTTTTTTACATGATGTTTGTTAGAACAGATATTTTGAACAGCCTGGGAATCAGCATTCCAAAAACCTGGAATGATTTAATGAAAGCCATGCCAGTACTTCAGGCTTCAAATTTACAAATTGGTCTTCCGTATACGGATGGATACGCAACAATGAACAGTGGTATTGGAACTATCAATTTATTACCTACATTGCTGGCCCAAAGAAATATCAGCCTCTATAGCCAAGATAATACGAAAACTATGCTGGCATCGAGTGAAGCCTATAATGCATTCAAATCCTGGACTGATTTTTATACCATGTATGATTTCCCGTTATATAAGGATGATTTTAACAGGTTCAGAACCGGAGAAATGCCAATCGTAATCTCTCCTTATACTTTGTACAATACCTTATTCGAGGCAGCTCCTGAGATTTCGGGACAGTGGGTAATGACAACTGTTCCGGGTACGTTGAATGATAAAAATGAAGTGAATATATCAACGAGCGCCAGTGGATCATGCAGTATTATTCTTAAGGATTGCAGTGACAAGGATGCTGCCTGGAAGTTTGTTAAATGGTGGAACAGCTCCGAAACACAGGCAATGTATTCGAAGGAAATAGAAGCAGAATTGGGTGTTTTGGGAAGATATACACCAGCAAATCTATCCGCCTTTGAAAAATCCAACTGGTATGATGAAGAGAAGAAAGTTCTTCTAAAACAATGGAACTCAGTTGTAGAGATTCCGGAAGTTCCTGGAGGTTATTACATCTCAAGAAACATTGATAATGCTTTTCGTGCTGTTTATTATAACGGAGGAAATGCCAGAGAAAATCTTTATTACTGGATGAACTCCGTAAATGAAGAATTAGCCAGAAAACAAAAGCAGATTGCTGCAAGAAAGGAAGAGTAAGCATGAAGCCAAAGAAAGAATCAACGCTAGAGCTGATAGTACGTAAAAAGACAAGTTATTTAATGATGCTTCCGTATTTAATATTCTTTTTTGCCTTTACAATTTTACCTGTCATTTTGTCGGTAGTACTTAGCTTTACTGACTATGATATGGTTCAGAAGCCGCTGTTTATCGGTTTTGAGAATTATCTGCAGATGTTTTTAAATGATGAGTATTTTATCGTTGCCTTTAAAAATACATTAATCTTCGCAATAGTCGTGGGTCCGTTAAGCTATATAATCTGTTTCCTCATTGCGTGGATGATTAATGAATTAAAACCACTGATGAGAGCTGTTGTAACTGCATTATTTTATATTCCGACAATAGTCGGTGCCGCAGGCTGGAGCGTCTGGAAATTATTCTTCAGCTCCGATGAATATGGGTTTGTTAATGGAATTTTGATGCACTGGGGAATATTAAATCAGCCAATCGGCTGGTTATCGGATGAAAAGTATATCATGCCGGTGTTAATCGTTGTTCAGTTATGGATGAGTATGGGCATTAGCTTTCTGACCTTTATCGCAGGATTTCAGAATGTAGACAGGACCTTGTATGAAGCAGGTATGATGGACGGAATCAAGAATAGATTTCAGGAGTTATGGTATATTACCATCCCTTCAATGGCAAATCAGATGATATTCGGAGCTGTCATGCAGATTGTCGCTTGCTTTACGGTAGCTGATGTATCTGTTCAGCTTGCAGGATTACCCAGTACAGGCTATGCAGGTGAAACCATTGTAACGCATATCATGGATTACGGAAATTTAAGGTATGAATTTGGATATGCATGTGCAATGGCGGTATTGCTGGTGTTCATGATGCAGTATTTTAAAAAGCTTACTTCGTGGTTAATAGGAAAGATGGGACATTAAGGAGGACGGATTATGTCATTATCATTAAAAAGAAAAAAACATATGGGCATTGATCAGAGAAGATCAAAATTCGGAAATGCCATAGTTGTTTTAATCATTGTTCTTCTCGGGCTGTTCATGGCTTTCCCTCTGTATTATACATTTATCCAATCCATTAAGCCGTCAGAAGAATTGTTTTTATTTCCTCCTAAGCTTTATATATTACGACCGACACTTGACAGCTATCAGGAATTATTCCAGCTTATGTCGAATTTGTGGGTACCGTTTTCAAGATATCTTTTTAATTCCTTATTAATAACAGTTGCAGGGACCTTCTTTCATGTGCTCCTAGCCGGTATGGCTGCATACCCTTTGGCAAAGCATGAATTTCCTGGGAAGGATTTCACTTTTGCAGTTATTTTATTAGGACTTATGTTTGTCGGACAGGTAACTTTTTTGCCTACCTTTATCATTATATCAAAGCTGGGTATGTTAAATACCTATTGGGCTTATCTGTGTCCTACAATTGGAACGTCTCTGGGTCTGTTCTTGATGAAGCAATTTATTGAACAAATTCCGGATGCACTGATTGAAGCGGCAAGAATTGACGGAGCCAATGAGTGGAGAATATATTTTAAGATTATTGCACCAAATGTAAAGCCAGCAATATTGACAGTTATAATCTTTCAATTCGTAAATATATGGAATGGACTTTCGAAGGAAGTGGTTTATGATGAACAGTTAAAAGCAGTAAAGATTGCACTGGATCAGGTCAGTGCATCCAGTCTTTATGCCAGAATGGGTGCCGGAATGGCAGGATCTGTATTGCTGATGCTTCCACCGATTATTCTGTTCGTTATATTGCAAAGAAATGTAGTCGAAACTATGACATTTGCAGGAATGAAAGAATAAGAACAGTTATTAGCATGACTTACATGCGGATAGGAGTCAGAATGAATGGATTTCAAAGGGTTTTATGCTTGTTAATATTTATTATTGCAGGTTTTAATTCAAAGCAGGCGGCTTATGCCTCAGCAAACTATAACTCTTATACATATAACGAATGGAAAGAATCAGTAGCAGCACCCGACAGCTATACTGCTGTAACCAGTAAAACCGGGATTATGCTAGGGAGTGGGGTATTGAATCAGCCGCAGGATATGTATATGGGACCTGATGGAATGCTGTATATTGCCGACACCGGTAATAACCGTCTTATCATTGTGGATAAGAATTTGAATCTCGTAAAAATCATAGATGGTGTGATGAATAATGGAGTAAAAGAACCAATTACGGATCCGCAGGGGCTTTATGTGAGTGCGGATGGAACCATTTATATAACACAGCCATCACTCTCAAGAGTAATTCTTGTGAAAGATGATAATGTGATTACGATTATTGAAAAACCGGTCAATGATCTGATTCCAGCTGATTTTCAATTCCAACCTACGAAAGTAGGCGTAGATATATATGGAAGAATCTATGTCCTCTCAAAAGGCTGTTACACAGGATTACTACAATTCGACAGCAAGGGTAATTTCATGGATTATTACGGAGCGAATAAAGTTGAAGTTACAGCAAAGGTTCTATTTCAATATGCCTGGAAGAACATTTTAAGTGATGATCAAAGAAATGCAATGACCAGTATACTGCCGATTGAATATTCCAACATTGACTGCAGCACGGATGGCTTCGTATATACCACAACAGTAGGAACCGCAACACCTTTTAACCAGGTTAAAAAGTTAAATCCGTTAGGTAATAACACATATTACAGACATGGGAATAAGGAAATAAACTTTGGTGATTATGAGCGTTCTTATAATCTGGCAGCTACTGTGGATTCTTCTTTCGTCGATGTTAAGGTTGACTCAGATGGCTTTATCTTTGGACTGGATAATACCAGGGGACGCATTTTCGAAAGAGATCAGGAAGGCAACTTAATCTCAGTATTTGGAGGTTTAGGAAATCAGTCAGGAACATTTTCTGCACCAATTGCAGTGGAAGTATATGAAAACAATATATATGTACTGGATTCCTTAAAGAATAACCTCACATTATTTCAGCCGACAGAATATGAAACCCTGCTTCGTAAAGCAACGATTTCTTATAACAATGGTTTATATCAGGAATCAGCAGATACCTGGAAACAAGTATTAAAGCGTAACCGAAATAATACCATGGCATATGAAGGCTTAGGTAAAGCCCTATCTCAGAATGGCTCATATGAAGAGTCATTAAAATATTTAAAAGATAGTGGTGAAAGATACAGTTATTCACGTTCCTTTTCAAAGTTACGTTTGCAGGTAATAAGAAGCCATGGAACTTACATTGTATTAGGTTTAGTATTTTTAGTTCTTTGTTCCAGTATCCGCAATTCAATAATGAAAAGAAAGCTAAATAGGAGGATGAGAAGATGAAAATTGCATTTGATAAATCAAAAGCATCAAACCCTTTTTACCTGATGTTTCATCCTTTTAATGCTTCCTATGACATCAGATTTAAGAATGAAGGAATACCCGTTATATCCTATTTGATCTTAATTATATGGTTTTTTGCACAGGTTATGGAATGTCAAAACACTGGCTTCATATTTAATTTTAATAAATTGAGTGATATTAATGTTTTTATATTATTTGCTAAAGTTGTAATTCCTTTTGCCATGTGGACCTGCGGTAACTGGGTTGTAAGCATTCTGATTAACGGAACCGGTAGATTCCGTGATATCTGGATCCTAAGTTCCTATTGTGCAGTTCCTCACATTATTGCAATGCTTTGCAGAGTATTCTTAAGTAATGTCCTCGTAATGAATGAACCGTTTGCAGACTATGTATCATTATTTGGAATGGGATGGAGCTTAATAATCTTATTTATAGGAACTATGGTTATTCATGAATATGGTTTTACTGAAAATATTACAGCCTGCTTATTCTCTGTAGGAATTATGGCAATTATTTTATTTTTTACCGTATTGGTAGGAAATTTATATACAGAGTTTATCAGCTTTATAAAAATAATTTTCAGTGAAATATTGTTCCGATTATAGCTTAGAAAGCAGGTGTAATTTCCTTGACCAAAAAAATAAAGATAAAAAGGATTCTAAAAATTATTTTGAGCTTATTGTTGTTAGGAGGTTGCTGCTGGTTTATATATTTCTTGCAGAATAGCTCTGAAAATAATACCTCTGCGGAAACGAAATGGAATACGCAGGCAAATAACTCAATTACATCGGATACCATATTAGCTGCTGAATCTGATCGATTTAAATTATATTTTCAAGCAGACACGGCAGAGGTTATGGTGGAAGATAAAGAAATGAATGAAATCTGGAGGTCAAATCCTGAGAATGCACATGAAGACAAAGTTGCGTTTGGAATAAATAAGACCAATATTTTGTCCCAAATAATTGTCGGGTATATCGATAATCAGAACAGCTCCTTTGTAATCAATAGTTTTACTGGCAGTGTTAAACAGAAGACTTATGACTATAAGATTGCTGATGATGGAGTGTACGTAACCTATTACTTTAATGATACAGGTTTTGAAATTCCGGTATTTTACGGATTAACGGATGATTATTTCACAGGCAAGATCCTCTGCGATAATATCAAGCAGCATGGCTCCTTTAAGATTTCAGATATTGCGTTTTTACCTTACATGGGCTGTGGAAGCTCAGAGGATACAGGGTATCTGGTTATTCCTGATGGCAGTGGCAGTATCATGAACTTTAATAATCAGAAGCAGACTTATCTTTCTTATTCCCAGCCTGTTTATGGCAGAGATTATGCACTGAATACTCTTTCAAAAACCGAAGTGAAAGAAAATGTTACAATGCCGGTTTTTGGAATAAAGAGAAATGATAGTGCTTTGCTGGGGATTATCACACAAGGAGAATTTCAGGCAGAGATTAATGCTGAAGTAAGCGGTAAATCATCATCAAACAATATTGCGTATTCAAAGATAAGCTTTATGCAGCCTGATACAAATAAATTATTTAAAAATACCAGCAATGAGGAAACTTCTATTATGTGGACAGAACAGTTTAATAAGTTTCCCGAATACGAGGTACGTTACTACTTCCTGAATAAAAACGCTACCTATACTGATATGGCACTCCGCTACCAGAAATATCTGGTAGATGAAAAAGGAATGAAGAAATTATCACAAACAGCAGAGGATAAGGCTAAAGTAAATATAAATCTGATCGGTGCAGTGGATAAGATAGATACCTTCCTGGGCGTTCCCTATAAAACAATTGAAGAGTTAACCTCATATTCTGATGTGCTAAAAATAGCAAATAGCTTGAACGGAAATTCTTCAATTGATTTAAATATTTGGTATACCGGATATTTAAAGGATGGGTTAAAGAGCAAACTGCCAGACAAATTAAGGTTAGATCTCCGGTTAGGAGGAAAAGCTTCATTTAACAAAACTTCAAAAGCATTGATGAATATGGGAATTGGTTTTTATCCATCCTTTAATCTTATCAATATGTATCAGACAGGTAACGGATATTTTAAGACGGATTCCACCCGAAATGTATACCGTTCAGCAGCATATCAATATGATTATTTATTAAGTACAGGAGAGCAAAATCCGTCACTTGCGCCGACTTATCTTCTTGCGCCTACCAAGGTTACCGGATTAAGTAATAAACTAATAAGATCAATCACAAAAAATAATCTGAATAACATTGGGCTTGAGGGTATTACAGATACGATATATTCAAATTTTAAGAAAAACGGAACCTCAAGGATTGAGACAGCAAGTTTATTTACCGGAATTTTATCAGAATTTTCGGAGAATACGGACTCGTTACTACTTGACAGAGCCTTAGGATATGCCATGCCATATGCTGATATCATCACTGATACACCGGTATATTCCAGCGAATTTGATATGGAAGATGAGACAATTCCATTCTATCAGATTGTTATGTCGGGATATGCCACACTTTACAGTGAACCGGTTAATGTTCAGGGAAATATACAGGATTATCTCTTAAAACTAGCTGAAACAGGAGTAAATCCCAGCTTTACTCTAATAGCTAATGATCCTTCCGTATTGATGAATACAAAATATGCATATTTATATTCAGTTGGCTTCAATGATTGGAAGGATGACATAGAAAATACTGCAAAACAATTCTCAAAGCTATCGGTAACTTATGGACAAACTATTACCGGACATGAAAAAATTACAGATGGGGTTTATAAAACAAGTTACAGTAACGGTGCAGTTGTATATACAAACTATAATAATAAGGATTCGAGCGCAGATGGGGTAACGATTGGTGCAAAAGATTTTATTGTAAGAGGTGGCAGATGATGAGTATGAAAAAGAAAGATAAATTCAAGAAAATAAAAAAACCATTACCTTACAGTACTAAAAAGAAAATATACGGCTTTATGTTTATCTTGCCTTGGCTAATCGGATTTTGGCTGTTTTTCCTCGTTCCCTTCGGAGAGTCGGTTCGGTATTCCTTTGAAAAGCTGGAATCAACTCCGAAAGGTTTTACAAGTACCTATATCGGTCTGCAGAATTTTAATTATGCCTTATTTAAGGATACCGATTTTATTATTCAATGTGTAAATTCTTTAAAGGATTTAATAAAAATTCCATTAGTCATAGTTTACAGTTTATGTTTTGCTCTGCTTCTAAAGGGTAAATTTGCAGGAAGAGGTCTGATAAGAGCAATTGCATTTCTTCCGGTAATAATAGGATCAGGTGTATTAATGCAGATTTTAAGAGAAGATGTATTTTCACAAGGAATCAAGGGAAGTAATTCGGTATACCTGTTTTCCTCAGGAGGCTTAAACTCGTTGTTTCTATCCATGGGCTTAAATCAAAGTGTCTTGAACTTTATTAACCAGATTGTAAATGCGATTTTTGATCTGACGTGGAAATCAGGTGTACAAATTCTTCTGTTTCTTTCCGGACTTCATAATATACCTGATTATGTATATGAAGCCTCATCCATGGAAGGTGCAAGGTCATTTGAACAGTTTTTTAAGATAACGCTCCCTATGCTTACACCAATGATACTCTTAAATATTATTTACAGTGTAATCGATATGTTTTCAGATTATGGAAATCATATTATCCAGATGATTTATTCAACAGCTTTTGATCAGGTTAGACTTGGTTATTCCAGTGCGCTTGCACTACTCTATTTTGTAATGGTTTCCGTAGTACTTGTGCTAGTCTACCTATTTTTAAAGCGATACATCATTAAGCAGGATAATTAGGGGGGATAAGGATGCATATCAAGAAAAATAAAATTATCAAG
The DNA here is from genome assembly GCA_035564175.1 of Mobilitalea sp. Lineage (GTDB taxonomy): Bacteria > Bacillota > Clostridia > Lachnospirales > Lachnospiraceae > Mobilitalea. The sequence continues at coordinate 31,759 of DATMUM010000025.1, read as the reverse complement.
TTTGTTATTAGAATATGTAAGTATGCAATATTAATTTTACTTTCATATCAGTTGTTGTATCCAGTTCTTTATATCATAAGTATGTCAATCAGAAAACCGATTGACGCATATGACCCCAGTATTATCTGGATACCAAAACACCTTTCTCTTACGGGTTTTATTGATGCATTTAAATCGATGAAATATCTGGATGCATTAAAAACCAGTTTAGGATTAGCTTTTGGCTGTGCCGCACTTGATGTAATTTCCTGTGCTTTAGCCGGATATGGTTTTGCAAGATATAAATTTCCTGGGAAAAATTTATTTTTTGCTTGTGTGATACTGACATTGATAGTTCCATCACAGACGATTATTCTGCCATCCTATATGAATATGAAATATTTTGATTTTGGTGGATTGCTCGGTATATTCTCAAAAGTACTTGGAACTCCGGCTTCTTTCAATCTAATAGGAACAAATTGGACCTTTTACTTACCTTCCATGCTTGGTGCTGGAATCCGATCAGGATTATATATCTACATCTTTAAACAGTTTTTTGAGTCCATGTCAAGTTCTTTGGAAGAGGCTGCATATGTGGATGGTAGTGGACCATTACGGACATTTCTGTCTATCATGCTCCCAAATGCTAAAAATGCGATCATATCCGTATTTCTATTCTCTTTTGTATGGCATTTTAATGACTATTACCAGGCAAAGCAGTTCCTGGGGACTACGCGAAGGACATTAATAGTAGCATTGTCATCCTTAAGGGTTGACCTGGCAAGTTATGTTGGAGGTCAGACCTCTTCAGATCCGCTACGCATCTTAACTCGTATGCAGGCAGGTTGTCTGCTGGCGATTATCCCAATGTTTATATTGTTTTTAATCACTCAGAAGTATTTTTCAGATAGTATTGAACATATGGGTATCAAATAGGTTCCAATTAAATATAAGATATATCCCCATTTTATAAAAAATAATAAAACATTAGGAGGCTATTTATGAAAAAAATATTATCAGTTTTTATGGCAATAGCATTAATTTCCACGTTGTTGACCGCATGTTCAAAAAAAGCTGCGGATGAAAATGTTACTACTGACACCAACACAACAACTGCAAGTGCAACAAGCGCACCTGAAGCAACACAGGCTCCGGTAGCGACGGAAGCTGTTGCCCAGTCACCTCTGCCTGATAAGTTGGACAATCCTAATATTACTATTTTATGGCATACCTCAGAGGATCAATACAAGGCGAATCTTGAAGCAAATCCGAATACCTTTGATGCTGTTTGGAGTGTTAAGGAAGCGTTTGAGCAAAAATATGGCGGCACTGTTAACGTAATTGCTGTTGGCTGGGGTGATCAGAAGGATACATTAGTTAAAAAGGTAAATGCCGGTGAAGCAGTGGACTTGGCACAGGCTAATGACCAGAATTTCCCTGTTTATCCCGCTAAAAAATTAGTTCAGGACATTTCGCAGTATGTTGATGTGAATGATACCTTCTGGAATCCTGGCGTAACTAAGGCATTTTCCTTCGGCGGTACTGTTTATGCAGCTGGTGTTGATGCAATACCTGTAGTTATCTATTATAACAAAACTTTATTTGATAATTTTGGTGTAAAAGTACCTATGGATTATTATAAGGAAGGTAACTGGACTTGGGATACTTTCCGTGAAGCAGCTTTAGCAATGACAGGAGATTCAGACGGAGACTCTGTGACTGACACTTTTGGCTTTGGATGGTGGGATTCTGCATATGTTCAGTTCTTAGCAACTGATGGTATTACAAACATGGCATATAAGGAAGACGGTTCCATAGGTAGTAATTATTCATTACCTCAGGCAACGGAGACAATGACGTTCTTACAGAATGCATTTGTTAAGGATAAATTCATTGATGCAAGCCAGACAGGTGATTACTTTATTAATTTATTTAAGAGCGGCAAGCTTGCTATGACATGTGAATATGGATTTAATGGCTTCGGTGCATATGCAAGCGATTATGAAATCGGCTGGGCTCCTCTTCCGAAGGGACCTTCCGGTCAGATTAATCAAGGCGGTGGTGGTATGTCTGGATGGTGTATTCCGGTTACATCAACAAACGGAGCAGGAGCTGCAGCATTTATGAGGATGTCAGCAGAAATGCTTAAGGAATTTAACAATTCACAACTGCTGTCAAAATATGGACAAGAAGATATTGATTTAATGAATACGTTAGCTGAGAATATACAGTTTGCTCCTATTGGAATTGATGGATATTGGGATGCCAATGCTACCATTTATCAAGGATTGATTAATGGAACACCCGTAAGTTCTTTTCTGACAACTGCTGATGAGCAGATTACAAAAGGGGCTAAGACTACTCTGGAACAGTAGTTGGTTAGTGTTTTTAATTTAGATTAATAAAATGTTTTTACATAAATGGGGATGTAAACATTTTGATAGTTTTACTCCATCACCGCCTAACTGGGCGGTGATGGGTTAAAGGAGATTATAATGAAGAACCTTAAAACAGTTTTCCTTTTAACAATCGTCATGTCACTGCTTTGCGGATGCAGCAACAATAATGACAAAATAATCAATGGGAATGGAGCAACTACCGTGACTGATAAAAACAATAATATAAAATCGAAGCCTGAAGAAAATCAGACATCCGCGAACACGGATACTTCTGAACAAGATTTACAAAATAGTCCCAAAACTTATAAGCTTTTTATGACCTCACAAAATAATTATGTCGGAGATATCATGCCGCTTACGGATGAGAAAGGAATTCAGTTATATTATCTGTTTGATACGGACCATAATGGACAAGGATTCCACCCGATACATAAGTTTTCAACAACAAATCTTTATGAATATTCAGATGATGGATTGGCAATTCCATTTTCAACTTCATCGGATGATCCTGATCTTGCTATTGGTACAGGCAGCTTTTTAATTGCTGACGGAGTATATCATTGCTTTTACACCGGACATAATGATAGCTACCCGGACAAGGGACTTGATAAAGAACGGATTATGCATGCCATCAGTAAGGATAATAAAACCTGGACAAAGATACCCGAAGATACCTTTGAAGCACCAGATGAATTCAGCGGAGATGATTTCAGGGATCCATTTGTTTTCTGGAATGACGATGAGGGATGTTACTGGATGCTTGTTGCTGCCAGAAATGATAAGCTTGGAGGTTTTATCGCAAGATATACCTCAACGGATCTTTCGAAGTGGGCTTTGCAAGATCCGCTATATGCACCAAATAAATATTATATGATGGAATGTCCGGATCTATTTAGATTAGGAAGTCATTATTATTTATTCTATAGTTGGAATAACGTTACATATTATGCAATGAGTGACTCGGTACTTGGACCATTTACAGAGCCGGAGAATAACGTATTAGACGGGCAGGCGTTTTATGCGGCAAAAACCACTGAATATCAAGGTAATAGATATCTGTTTGGCTTTATTGACAGAAAAAAGGATGAAAATGATACCAACAATTATAGTTGGGCAGGAAATCTCTGCGTTTATAAACTGGCGCAGAACGAGGATGGTACCTTAAGTGCTACTATGCCCTCTCAATATATGGATTATTTTAAGACGAAGCTGAATATACCGGAGTCTGTTGTAATTGGTAATGCAGACATTGCTGGAACTACCGCTGTTATGGAAAGTGATGGTGAGAGTGTTTCAGGAATTGATTTTGGAACACTGCCGGATACAATGCTGTTAACTTGTAAGGTTACAATTGATAAAAAAGGTATTGGTACCGGCTTTTCCTTTGGTAAAACAGATAAATTCGAGAATTCTTTAGGAATAGAACTGGATACGAAAAAAGATTTATTAAGATATGACAGCAGCACTCTGGCAAGAATGAGATATGCTGATCCGAGTGTCTATTCGACATTTCATTTTGACGAAGGTGTAACCTATGATGTTAAACTGGTAGTTGAAAATGAGATTATAGTTCTATATATGAATGACACCAAAGTATTAAGCAATCGAATTTACAGAGCTAGAGGAAATGATTGGGGACTATTCAATGTTGGAGGAAAAACAACATTTTCAGACATAAAGATTTATGTCCCATAATACACAACAGGAGTCGAACTATGATTGAAAAAGCGAATCAATTTATTAAAGCGAATCAAGAAAGAGTGAACCCCAGGTATCGGCAGACATATCACCTGATGCCGCCTATCGGCTGGATGAATGATCCGAACGGCTTTTCCTTATATAATAACAGATATCATTTGTTTTATCAGTATTACCCTTACAAGGAATCCTGGAATTCCATGCATTGGGGCCATACAACTACTACTGATTTTGTTACCTGGCAGAATGAAGACGTTGCATTAGCACCAGATCAGCCTTATGATGCAGCCGGATGCTTCTCAGGAAGTGCAATCGAATATAACGGAAAACTTTATATTATGTATACTTCAGTACATAAGGATGGAGAGCAGAATATACAGGAGCAGGCTCTGGCCGTCAGTGAAGACGGTATCCATTTTACAAAAAGCGAGAGAAATCCTGTAATTCCATCTTCTGCATTGCCAAAGAGTATTTGTCCCGGAGATTTCAGAGATCCTAAGTTGTTTAGACTAAATGACAGATTTTACAGTGCTGTTGTGGCAAGGGATGAAATGCTTGGCGGGCGAATGCTTCTGTTTGAATCCTTTGACTTGGAGCACTGGAGTTATAAATGTGATTATATTCAGCCTAAGCAAGGCTTTGGGACTATGTGGGAATGTCCGGATATATTTGAAATTGATGATAGGTATGCTGTTTTGATGTCCGTAATCTATTTACCCAGGGAAGGATATCATTATTGGAATAAGCAGTCAACGGTTTATGCACTCGGTAGATTGGATGATAAAGGTGAAAGCTTAACCGATTATCAATTTCACGAAATTGATTGTGGCTTTGACTTTTATGCGCCACAAACAGTGCAAGCAAGTGATGGTCGCAGAATAATGACAGCATGGATGCAGGCCTGGGAGGATTCCATCCCAACGGAAGACTTACAACATGGATGGGCAGGTTCAATGATCTTACCCAGAGAGCTTACTGTTGAAAATGGCCTTTTAGTTCAACAACCGGTTCGTGAGATTGAAAATTACAGAGTTGATAAAGTAAGCTATGAACAGGTAGATATTGTCGAAGAGGAGGTACATTTACATAAAATTAATGGAAGCTCCATTGAAATAGAATTGGAAGCTGATTTGACATCTGCAGACAGCTTTACAGTAAATTTATTTGAAACTAAGGATAATAAGATTGTTATAACCTATGATAAGAAGCAAGAAGAGCTTACCTTTGATCGGAGTCACAGTGGAATTAAAATTAGTCCTAAGAATTTCCGAAAACCTGATTTCCGGACTCTACCTGTAAAACTGGATCAAAATAAACTTCAGCTGCGAATATTCGTTGATACTTGTTCCGTTGAAGTTTTTGTTCAGAAAGGTTCTATCGTAATAACGAGTCGGGTTTATCCCTTGGGAGATGAATATGAGGTTGGTTTTTCGGCAAAAGGAAAGGCAATCATTAATAAGATAAGTAAATGGGAGCTAAATTGCAATTTGTAGAATTTACACGTGGTTTTCATTTGTAAACTCATGTTGTATGTTTACACATAATATGATATACTTTGCTTATATTTATATAAGAGAGGTATTAATATAATGAATAAGGTAAAAGTACAGGATATAGCAGAAAAAGCAGGGTTATCCAGAAATACTGTATCTAAAATATTCAACGGTAAATATAATGGCCCGCCGGAAACAAAAGAAAAGGTTCTTCAGTTAGCTATGGAAATGAATTATAAAGAATATGGACAGCTCCAAAATAAAATAAACGAGAAGTTGTCGTCTGTTGAAACTAAAAACATTCTCATTTTGTCTAAAGGTGACATTGTAAATTCTAATTTTTTTGCGCATATCGTAAATGAAATTCAGAAGATGACAGAAGGGGAGGGGTATAATTTACTTTTATCTAATATTCGTGAGAGCGATATTAAGGCTATGCAGCTTCCTTCTAATGTTAGATACGGTTTTGTTGATGGGATAGTCTGTATGGAGCTGTTTGACAAACAATATACGGAAAAACTTATCGCAACAGGAATACCCACGATATTTGTGGAGTTCTATTATAATGCATGGGATATTGAAGGTAACTACGATATCATCATGATGAACAATGAGTTTTATGTAAACAAGATGGTTAAGAATTTAATAAATGATGGATGCAAAAATATAGGCTTCGTTGGAGATTACCGTCACTGCAGAGGATTTTATGAAAGATATATGGGATATGTCAATGCCTTAAGAGACTATAGTATCCCAGTAAATCCGCAGCATTGTATGACGGTTGATGACGGAGATAATTATTTTAACATACCATGGATTTGTGAGCAGATTCAGAGCATGGATAAGGTACCGGATGCATTTGTATGTGCTAATGATGCAATTGCAGTTAACATAGTAAAAGCGCTAAAACAATTGAGATTCTCGATTCCGGAAGAAGTTCAGATTATATCCTTTGATGATATCCCGGACGCAGTGAATATAAGTCCGGCGCTTACAACAGTAAGGATCTTCAGGGAAGAGCTGGGCAGATGTGCATTTGAAAATTTATTGACCAGAATGGAAAATCCAAATAAAAAGAGGCAAATTATCTATGTTGATACTGAAATTGTTGTCAGAGAGTCTACAAGAAAAAGCATAGTATGGGATTAATTGCTACGAATGTTGTTTATGTATCCAGTGAAGCTATAACAGAATGATAAGATAATGAGGGGCCGGACTGTTGAGTCCGGCCTTACTTATTACAAGAAGGAGAATAGAAATTATAAGCATATCTTTTGCCATATAGTTTCCTAAACTGCATATCACCATTGGTGCTACTGGTTCGGCTACATTTTTCCTTCTGGCAATTGCTTTAGGATTAACAAATGCCTTCTCTGTTGTCATTGCCCAATTCTTTGGAGCAGGTGACGTAAGAAAAGTACGTCGTACTACGGCTGGTACTATTTATATAATGGCAGGAGCTGGAATTTTATTGTCTTTGGCAGGTATCTTTTGCGCAAGACCTCTTATGGAGTTATTAAAAGTACCTGGGAATATTATAAATCAGTCTGTAATTTATATCCGCATTTGTGTTGGATGTTCAGCAGGGCAGATTGTTTATAATGGAGCGTAGTGAATGGGTTTGGAACCGATGTAGTGGCTGCCTATTCCACTGGTAACCGGGTACACTCCTTTGCAGTCCTGTTTTTCTTAAATATGTCTAATGCTTTTGCAGTATATGCCGGGCAGAATTTAGGCGCTAAGAAAATAAGACGTACCGAGGAAGGCTTTAAAAAAGTAGCATTGTTAATTCTTGGGTTAAGTATTGTAGCAGCGGTACTTATTTTCCTCTTTGGAGAACAATTTGTAAGAATCTTTATCTCATCCTCAGATGCACAAGCAGATAGTGTTATAAAAATAGCTAGTGGCATGTTACGTATTACTTCCTTCTTCTATCCCTTCCAGGGATTAATTTGGCTTTATAATAATACTATGCGCGGAATGGGCGAGGTAAGGATACCACTATTATCGGGAATTATTGAGCTGACTTCCAAGGTAGGACTTTCAATTATATTAGCAGGGATATTCGGATATATCGGCATCTGGTATGCCGGCCCTATTGGATGGGCTGTAGGTATGCTGCCCTCTTTTATCAGGTTCCATAGTGGGAAGTGGAAAGAATAAGCGAATAAATTAGTAAGTTGAAAAGGAGATGAAATCAATATGAAAAAATTTGATGTAGTAGCACTTGGTGAATTATTAATCGATTTTACCGATAATGGAAGGAGTATGCAAGGTAACACTTTATATGAAGCAAATCCTGGCGGTGCTCCCTGCAATGTTCTGGCAATGCTGCAGAAATGCGGCCGCAGGACAGCATTTATTGGAAAAGTCGGTGATGACTTCTTCGGGTATCAACTGAAAGACACCTTGGAAAAATTGGGAATTGACACATTTAATCTGATTATGGATAAGGAAGTACGAACCACCCTGGCCTTTGTTAAAACTTTCAAAGATGGTGACAGGGATTTTTCGTTCTATCGTAATCCCGGCGCTGATATGATGTTGCGGGCAGAAGAAGTGCAGGAAAGGCGGATAAAGGAAGCAAAAATATTCCACTTTGGAACACTTTCCATGACCCATGAAGGGATCCGGTCAGCTACCAAAAGAGCAATCGCTCTGGCTAAGGAATGTGGAGCTGTCATTTCGTTCGACCCAAACCTGCGTGAACCTTTATGGAAATCACTTGAAGATGCGAGGGAACAGGTAGCTTATGGGTTATCCCGGTGTGATATTTTAAAAATTTCTGACAATGAGATTCAATGGTTTACAGGTGAGAATGATTTTGATGCTGCTGTTAAGAAACTTAGAGAAGAGTTCAATATTCCACTTATTTTATTATCTCTGGGGAAGGAGGGCAGCAGAGCTTATTATAAGGAATTGCAGGTTCAGGTATCACCTTTCTTACAGGAAAAAACGATAGAGACAACTGGGGCAGGAGATACCTTTAGTGGATGTTGCTTGAACTTTATCTTAGAATATGGTTTATCTAATTTGAATGAAATGATAATAAAAGAGATGCTTACCTTTGCAAATGCTGCTGCATCAATTATTACTACTAGAAAAGGAGCATTATGTGTTATGCCGGAAATAGATCTTGTTAAAGCGCTGGTTTTGAGTAGAAAATAATATAACTGCTTTTAAATAAAAATTCTTCTGGTGATAAAAATAAAAGACCGGAAACCTTGGATGCAGTGACTATCTATCCGGAGGAACAGAATAATAAATTTGCACTTTCCCTGCAGGAACCAAAGGAATTTGCTCTTAAGTTTCGTGCACCTACGTGGGCAGATGGTACGAATAAAGTTCTTATCAACGGAGACGAGGTTCAGGCGGAATGTAAACCGGGAGAGTGGATGACGTTTACACGTATCTGGAATAATGAGGATACAATAACCATAGCTTATGAGTTCGAACTTAAGTTTACCCCTGTTGATGAATGCAGTAAAGATGTGGTAGCTCTCAGCTATGATCCTATCGTGCTGAGAGCGGAGGACATGGTTCTACTGATCGGTAACGCAGATCATCCGGAAAACTGGATCCATAAGGTTGAAGGTGAGCATTATGTATTTGAAACGGATAAGGGTCATATCGGAGGTTATGATTTTGTAACAAAAAGATTTAAACCATATTATAAGGTTCCGGCAATGGAATGGTATTTCATGTATAACCGTATTAAGACGGAATAGTGCTTAGCTAAAACCGATATATATCACTTTTCTGATTATACTGGAAAGCACTTTGCTCTGATTGACAAGATATTCCTGTTGTAATAATATAATTTTAACATGAGTTTTTTTGGATGTTAATATACACCAAAGAACGATTTGGGGTGGGAGATTTAATATAACGAAGGATAAGGGGAGAATGCTTTGATTACAATTCAGGAAACAACCTTTCGATTAGATACAAAGCATACATCATATTTATTTCAGAAAACAAAGTATGGTCATTTAGAACATATTTATTACGGGAAATTGTTAAGCGAAAGGGATAGGGCAGACATTTTAGCGGGGAAACGGTCTATTCAGGTAGGCAGCAGTGTTTTCTACAATCAGGAAGATAACGTATATGGCCTGGATAGTATGTGCTTGGAATGGTCGGACAATGGGCGTGGGGATTATCGTCAAATTCCGACTGAATTTAAAATGCAAGATGGCAGTTTTGTTACAGATTTTATTTATGATAGTCATAACGTGCTGGAGGGAAGTGTTCCTATGGATACCTTGCCAACGGCATATGGAGGAAATCAGACTTTAATCATTACATTAAAAGACAAGATATTTCCTGTTTATATTGAACTATACTATTCTGTTTACGAACAAACAGACGTTATTACGAGAAGAGCTGTTGTAAGGAATGAAGCTAAGGCTCCGCTCACAATACGGCGCATCATGAGCATGTCACTGGATATGCCGGATGAGTGCTTTCAGATGTATACCCTGGATGGTGCATGGATTAAAGAAGCCAATTTACATAAACACCCTGTTTTTTACGGAATAACCATAAATTCTTCAACAACAGGAGCAAGCAGTAATCGTCATAATCCTGCATTTTTATTAGCAGAAGCTGATGCAAATGAAAACTATGGAAATGTATATGCCTTCAATATGATTTATAGTGGTAATCATTACAGTATAGTAGAGAAAAGTGATCGGGACTATATCCGTGTCAGTATGGGAATTAACCCCCACCTCTTTGAGTGGCATTTATCACAGGGCGAGAAGTTTGAAACACCTGAATGTGTGATGAGTTATAGCCATCGAGGGTTTAATACTATAAGTCATCATATGCACGATTTTATTAACGAGCATATTGTAAGAGGGGAGTTTAAGAAGAAGGATAGACCGGTGCTGCTAAATAATTGGGAGGCTCACTTTTTTGATTTTAATGAAGGAAAATTGTTGCGGCTCGCTAAGGATGCCAAAGAACTGGGAGTTGAATTATTTATCATCGCTATATCATAGGACTCTATGAGGTATTAACCCGAATTTTTACGCCACGGCCGCATATTTTACTGGAAAGCTGCTCCAGTGGCGGAAATCGGTTTGATCTAGGAATGTTGTGCTTTAGTCCGCAGATATGGAGTTCCGATGATACAGATCCAATTGAGCGGCTAAAAATACAGTCGGGTTTGTCCTGTTTTTATCCACAGTCTACTATGGGGGCACATGTTTCTGAGGCTCCGCATCAGCAGACATTACGGGAAACACCACTTGCCACCCGTTTTCATGTTGCATGCTTTGGATGCCTTGGTTATGAGCTTGACTTAAAATATCTGACCCCGGAACAAAGAAAAGATATCGCAGATCAGATTGCATTTTACAAACAGTATCGAAGGATCTTTCAATATGGAAGGTTCTATAGAATCAGAACCTATAAAGCGAATAAAGTTATTTGGGAAACTGTAAGCGAAGATAAAACAACAGCATTGACTGGATTCTTTCAGACCTTAGCTACTGCTGCAGAAAGCAGTGACAAGTTGAAGGTAATTGGCCTGAAAAAGGGAATATATACAATCAGGACCCGACCGCAAAGACTATATATCGAGCGTTTTGGTGGTTTGACAAAACACATCCTGCCGGTAGAATTAAATCCGGACGGCGTGATTTTGCGTGTGGCGAATCGATATTATAGTCTGAAGGATTGTGTTGAAACGTACACATGTTCTGCGCAGGCTCTAGAATCGGGTATTCCGTTATGTGAACAGTTTATCGGCACGGGTTACCATGATAAGGTACGAATGCTTGGTGATTTTGGGTCTAATCTGTACATTGCAAAGAAGAACAATGGGGAGGAAGTGTGAAAAGAATTTTGAAAATACCAAAATTCTTGGAAAGAACTCCAAAATGAGAATCCAAAAGTGTTAAGAAAGAACATCTTAACACTTAGGAAATTCATTTTGAACTTCTTTCAGGTATCGCGTGTGCCGCCGTTGGCGGCGGAAGGGAGGTAACTATGAAAACGAAAATAAAAGTAAATCATAATCGTTATACATTTGGGCTTGGTACTATTGGCAGGGATATGCTCTATTCCATGGTAAGCATGTATCTTTTGTTTTTCCTAACAGATATTCTGAATTTACCTAATTCTATTATGTGGTGGATGACAGGAGCATTAACTATTCTTCGTATTTTCGATGCTGTAAATGATCCAATCATGGGGTTTTTAGTAGATAATACCCATACCCGTTTTGGAAAGTTTAAACCTTGGATTGTAATCGGAGGTATTTTAGGAGGAATTTTTACTGTTTTATTGTTTTTTGATTTTGGACTGAGTGGAGCAGGATATGTGATCATGTTTGTAATCATCTATCTGGTTTGGGATTTAACCTATGGAGCCAATGATATCGCTTATTGGTCAATGCTTCCTTCCTTAACACTTGATCAGAAAGAACGTGAGAAAACCGGATCCTTTGCCAGAATTTGTGCAAATATCGGATTGTTTTCAGTGGTAGTTGGCATTTTACCTGTTACGAATGCATTGGGAGGAGATAAAAGGGCCTGGCAAATTACGATTATCGCAATTGTTTTGATTACCTGGGCATTTCTTTGTTTTACTGTATTTGGAGTAAAAGAAGATAAGAGTATTCATGTAAAACAGGAAGCTACTTCCTTAAAGGAAATGATTCGCATTCTGTTTAAGAATGACCAGCTATTATTCACAGCAATTTCAATGGCATTATTTATGATAGGCTATTGCACCACTACGAGTTTTGGAGTCTATTTCTTTAAGTATGCATTTAAAAATGAAGGGATGTACTCCGTATTTGCTGCAATCCTTGGAGTCTCCCAGCTTGCAGCTTTAGTTGCTTTTCCGATATTTTCAAGGAGATTCAGTCGGAAAGCTCTTTATGCCTTTGCTACTATTTTGGTAGTGATAGGGTATGCTATTTTCTTCTTTGCTCCAATGAATATGATTTTTATTGGTGCGGCTGGTATTTGTCTTTTTGTAGGGCAGGCATTTATTCAATTGCTGATGCTGATGTTTTTGACGGATACGGTAGAGTACGGACAGTGGAAGCTCGGCCATCGTAACGAAAGTATCACCTTTTCCGTACAGCCGTTTATCAATAAAATCGGTGGCGCAATTGCTAATGGGATTGTTGGTGTGACTTTAATCATTTCAGGGATCAATGCCGCAGCAACGCCAAACGATGTAACCGATTCCGGCTTGCTGATTATGAAGCTGTCAATGTTGATTTTACCCCTTTTCTTTATAGTGACCGGCTATATCATATACCGCAAGAAATTTAAGATTGATAAGCAGCTGTTTGATAAAATTATTTCGGATTTGACCGCCCGTGGTGATATTAAGAAATAGCAGCTTCGCAAGCACTTTTGGATCAAGAGGGAAGGCAGACTATAAAGTAGAAGGAAAATAATAAGTAATATTAACAGCTTGTATCTGAACCAGATCCAAGCTGTTAATATATTACGGAACGTGTTGTGACCCTATAAATAATCGCGCAAAACTCCCCTGGTGGTATGTCGCTATTTGTAGTGCAAGAGGAAGAAATAGATGAAGTTGTAGTGCTGCCTATCCCTAGTACCACATTGCATAAATAACACTTAATTCAGCACCCGCTATTTGTGCCGATGCCGCGTTGTCGTCAGTCAGCGCAGGTACCACTGCGCCTTCCTCCTCCTTGCCCCGGCGCAAATATCAGGCACTAATATTAAGCATTATTTATGCAATGCGGTACTAGGGAGTTAATATTCGATTATGAATTCGGAGACAGTTTGGTCGTAAAGATTACGAAAAAGAGTGATTGTGATGATTTATTAGCAAGTGAAGTTGTATAGGAGTAAGCAAACCTGAAGGAAGAGGGATATGTGGATCTGACAAGTCCTGAGATACTTTATCGAAATAAGCTAACTAATTGAGAGGAAGTTATCATTAATATTTTTGCCCAAATGGTTCTGGATGGCTGTATCACTTACTCCTCAGATTATATCAATACGGATTCACAGGAAGTCTGGGACAGTGTTATGAAAGCAGTTGAAACAAAAAGTGCCTTGAAATTCAGATTTATGGCTTCCGAGACCTCAGTACTTAAGAAAACGACTGCAAACGATGTATTTACAGCGGAATACTCTGTATGGAAGGATATCGTGGGAGAATATTACGAAGCTTATAATGAGTTTTACCAGAAAGTCAGGGATGCGCAGATAGTTAAGCATGAGATCGTCGGTTCAAATTCGGAAAATGTAATTGTGACCTACTCCAACGGAGTAAAAGTATTACTGAATTATAGTGATGAGACAGCAGTTATTGACGGCGTTTCGATTGCAGCAGATGACTTTGTCGTGCAGTAAGGAGGATGACCAATGAAAAGTAAAAATATAAAAGATAATAGGAAATCATTTACAGCCGGCTGAGTTATCCAAAGAAGAGAGCACTCTGGGGAATCATATTCTTAATGCCCTGGGTAATCATATTCTTAATGCCCTGGGTAATCGGTTTATTGGGATTTTTCTTAGGACCGTTGATTAAGACTTTTTATTATTCTCTTTTTAATATGACACTGGAATCAGGCGGTTTTACATATGATTTTATGGGAATTGATAACTTCAAGTACTTACTGACGGTCAACCCGGAATTTAACCAGTACTTATTGAATGCTCTTATGGCAGTAGCCAGAAATGTACCGATTCAGATATTTATCTCATTATTTGTAGCGATACTTTTGAACGGTAAATACAAGGGAAGAGGATTATTCCGACTGATATTTTTTGTTCCGATTATTCTGGCTACAGGTATTACCGACATCAATTTAGCAGATGTCAATGTAATAGCAGAGAAGTCTCAGAGCTTTGTGAATTTCGATGTAATTGTTAGAATTTTATATAATAGCGGAATTCCGTTTTCTGTCATAGGCGTTCAGAGTATGTGTTATAATAAGTCTAGGGATTACGGTCTTTTAGCCTCCTCGCCAGTAGGCTCACTTCAGTGGAAGTTAGCAAATGAAGTCAGCAAAAAGGTATTATTTGTAGCAATTTGCAGAACCTTGGGAATTCCTGCGAGGTTGAATCCGGTGAATGATATTCCGCAATACTATGATGGGAAAGAATTTGTGAACGTGACTTCTTCGGAGGAACAAAGGATAGGAAAAACCTCCTTGTGTCTTGAATTTAACCGAAATAAGAATTGGTGCTATTTCCAGACTTGGACGATTGGTAGATTAGAGAATGGCAATTATAAAACCCTGGATTATTCAGATGAGAAGTTTGGGGGTTTGCAGGAAGTACTAAACATAGAACCTGGTGAATACCGCATTATTACAGCAAATAGGTCCGCGAATGGAGATATACAGGCAGCAGAGTATTATTTTGATTTATCAGAGGGTGAGGATAGGTCAATTACCCTTCATCAAAAAGAAGAAGCAGATGAATTGTGGACGAAGGAATTGGAATTACCGGAGCTCCTGTTGGAGGATGATAAGGGGGATAAAATATCTTTGGGAGCGATTGCACAGGGAAGGAAAAGCGTACTTATCTGGCTGGAGGAAGGAAAAGAGCCGACGGAACATATCTTGAATGAAATACTTGAACAGCAGGAATACATAAATAATCAGGTGGAAAGCTTTTCATTCATACTGCAGGGCAAGAGTGCTCTTAGTAATAAAACGTTATCCAGTGTCCTGTCGATGATACCTGGTATCCATCTCTATTATGACGATTTTGGAGTTAATATCGATAAGGTAGCCAAACTATTAAATACCGAGCCGGATAAGCTGCCTTTTGTAATTGTTACAAATGAAAACAATAATATTGTTTATACTTCCTGTGGTTATAATGTTGGATCGGTTAAACAGATATTAAAAACCATCAGCTTCAACTCTGCTTTTTATGTTTCATAGCTTTAATTTCATGTTATGCGACAATGCTTTTGGATGTTTAACATCTGTGCAGATGAAACTTTTGACCTGGGAAAGGGGAAGAGTAAGAAAGTAGCAGATGAAATCAGTATAGATAGAATGTATATCGACTTTCTGAATAGTTCTGCATCTTGATGGCGGACAAGGGTAAACGTGTTATGTTCTGGGGAGATGTTATTATATCGAAGCGGAGGCTATCAAAGAACTCCCGGAAGATATTATCTGCCTGAATTGGGATTATTGTACCAATGCCTCTGATGTGTTTTAAGAAAATTCCATGAGTTGAGGGTAACACTCAATATGCTCATCAATACTAGGTCGAAGGATTACTGAATACGTGCCTGCGTAACAGAGTGTGCAACACACTTGACACAAACTAAATTACAGGGAAGGAATGTTGGATAGTATGGGAATATTATCGTATAAAGAGAAAGATTTTTATCTGGATGGTGAGAAGTTCACCATTCTTTCCGGCACTATTCATTATTTTAGAGTAGTTCCGGAGTATTGGGAAGATCGCTTAAGGAAGCTGAAGGCCTGCGGCTTTAATACCGTTGAGACCTATACCTGTTGGAATCTTCATGAAAGAAGAGAAGGAGAATTTAACTTTTCCGGAATACTTGATATCGAGAAATACATAGCTACAGCGGCATCCCTTGGGCTTAAGGTTATTTTAAGACCGGGCCCATATATCTGCGGAGAATGGGACTTTGGTGGCTTGCCTTCCTGGCTTTTGAACTATCCAAGAATGAGGCTTCGCTGCTATGATGAGTTATTCTTATCGAAGGTGAGGAGATATTATAAAGAACTGTTTCGCCGAATAAATCCATACTTATCTACTAACCAGGGAAATGTAATAGCAGTTCAGATAGAAAATGAGTATGGCAGTTACGGTGATGATAAACGTTATTTACAAGCAATTGTTGATATCTATAAGGAAAATAACGTCGATTGTTTATTATTTACCTCAGATGGACCGGGATATTTCATGTTAAATGGAGGATCTCTGGATCCATATCTTGCAACCATTAATTTTGGCAGCAATCCAAAAGGTAATTTTGAACTATTAGATACTTTCCGACCAAATCAACCGAGAATGTGCTGTGAATACTGGAACGGATGGTTTGACCACTGGTATGAGGAGCATCATACCAGAGAGGATGATGATACAGCGTTAATTTTTGAACAGATGTTACAGGAGCATGCTTCTGTAAACTTCTATATGTTCCATGGTGGTACAAACTTCGGCTTTTATAATGGGGCGAATTACGATAAGGGAATCCAGCCGACCGTAACAAGTTATGATTATAACTGTCCATTAAATGAATGTGGGGATTTAACGCCTAAATACCATGCAGTTAAGGCTGTTATGGAGAAATACTTTGGTAAGACTCCGGATTTGGAAGTTTCGAATCTGCCGAAAAAAGCATACGGAACCGTTAATTTAATAGAGACAGCCCCTTTGTTTGAGAACTTGAAACGGCTTACAGTACCGGTTGAGTCCTCTTATACCATGACGATGGAAGAACTTAATCAGGATTTTGGCTTCGTCCTCTATTCAACAGTTTTAAAAGGGCCTTTTGAAGAGATGGAGCTTTCGATTGATGGTCTTCATGACAGAGCAATCATATATATCAACGGTGAGAAGAAAGGTATTATGGAGAGAACAGGGAAACAGATGGATAAGATAGTGATCGGCCTGGGTTTCTCTGAAGAGGCAGAACTGGATATCTTAGTTGAAAATCTGGGACGTATTAATTATGGCTCCAAAATCCGAGATGAGAAAGGAATTCTAAGGGGAGTAAAAATCGGACCCATTTATCATTATGGCTGGACCATGTATCCGCTTCCCTGTGATGATATAAGCAAGCTTTCCTATGTCAATACAACCTCAAAGGTAATGCCAACCTCAAAGGATACAATGCCAACCTCAAAGGTTACAATGCCGACCTTTCTAAAGGGATATTTTAACGTAGAGGAAGTATGTGATACTTTCGTCCGACTCGATGGCTTCACCAAGGGTAATGTATACATAAACGGTTTCAATCTGGGACGGTATTGGAACACGGCAGGACCGCAAAAGACCTTATACCTGCCCGCACCGCTATTGCGAATCGGTGAAAATGAAGTGGTTGTACTAGAGCTTGAGGGAAATGAAAAGAATGAGATTTTATTAACTGATGTACATGATCTCGGATAGGATTGTGAAAGATCATAATTGAAAAATTATAATTGAATAAACTCTTAAACGAATAAACTCTTAAACGAATAAATTCTTAAACGAATAAACTCATAATTGTATAAACTCATAATCGAATAAACTCTTAATATAGGTATGTGGGAATGTTAATTAATTCAACTGGCTTTCATATTTCCTGCTGTTATATACTTACAGTTCGGAATATACATGGATGAATTAACTATGTCCATATACCTTTTCTTGAACAGGATAAGGAGGAAATATGGAACCTAAGCTTCCGCATTACATAGGTAAAATTCATCCAAACTGTGATTATCATCATGGACAGATATACCCGGCAAAAGGGGTGAAGTGTTACCAGGTATCTAGAGCCAACCGTGGACAATTGGAGCATGGTGATCATACTGGTTATACTTATAAGCACGCGCCGGATATCGCATATTTTAAAGGCAAATTTTATATCCAATATTTATCCAATCCCGAGGATGAGCATCATGGTGCAGGAATTTCCATACTGGCACAATCAGAAGACGGCAGGATATGGGAGAATTTTCAGGTATCCTTCCCAACCTATCTTATAAAATCCTGTACCAATACAGATTATAAGGGACTCAATCGTAGCTTTGACGGCACTTCTTATGCTTATATGCACCAGAGAATGAGCTTTTACAGATCTTCAAAGGGAAGAATGCTGGTGCTTGGTTTTTATGGCTGGTCGCCGGAGAAATGGATGACCAATTGGGACAATTACGGAATAGGAAGAGTCGTGAGAGAGCTTTATACCGACGGAACCTTAGGTGATATCTACTTTATTCGTATTAATAAGCAGGCAGGCTGGAAGGAAGAGGATCTGAATTATCCGATTTATACAAAAAGCGAAGACACTGGCTTTGTTGCTGTGTGCTATGAGCTTTTAAGTAATTCTCTTTATGTGCAGAAATGGGCAGAAGAGAATGGGGACATAGATGAAATCATACAAATAAAGCATCCTACCCAGGGTTCGAAAAATGAGGCTTTCTGTTGGTATCATATCAACAAAGATACCATCATCGGTCTATGGAAGCATTCGAAGGTATACAGAAGTGATGACAATGGTTTAAGCTGGATGCCTGTCACGAAATCACCAAGCCTTGTAATGAGCGGACAGAAGATATGGGGAAGCAAAACGTCGGATGGAAAATTTGCATTGGTTTATGACCCAACCTTGGAAACTCAGCATCGCTATCCTCTATGTGTAACTACTTCGGAGGATGGTCTTGCCTTTGATAATATGCTTCTGGTACACGGAGAAGTGCCTCCGATGAGATATCAAGGCTTCTGGAAGGATATGGGGCCCCAATATGTAAGAGGCATTACTGAAGGCATAGAATTACCTGATGAAAACCTATGGGTTACCTATTCAGTGAATAAGGAAGATATCTGGGCTGCCATGATTCCCGTCCCTGTTATAGGTACAGAGAATCATGAAGTAGATGAAGATTTTCAGGAAAAAGATTCTCTAAAATACTGGAATCTCTACTGCCCGAAATGGGCAAGAGCAGAGCTTAAATCAGACGAAAATAATTCCTTTCTTCACATGGAAGACAGTGAGCCCTATGATTACTGCAAGATTGAGCGAATCTTTAAAAAGGGCGTAAGAAAAGAAATTTCCTTTACTCTTGTTCCAAAACAGGACGATGGAGGATGCCTCTATATGGAGTTATGGAATGACACGGCTCAGATTGCTGTAAGATTAATCTTTCGGGAAGATGGATATCTCTATATCCGAACCGTAACAGAACTTCCTTTAATGAAATATCAAAGAGATACCAAGTATCAAATTACGTTAGAGATTGATAGTGAAAAATTCACCAGTCAGATAAAAATCAATGGTGAATTCTGTTGCGAAGATAATAAGCCGAAGGAGTGGCCTTTTATGATGGCTGTAAATGATATTTCAAGATTTATTCTCCGAACGGGACCTGTACGTCCACAATTTATGCTTGATGTAAATACGGATAATAAACCGGAGGCGCCTTTCGTTGGGTGTGAGGAGCCATTACCAACGGTAAGTTATGATTTATATCACTTTTTTGCGCGAGATAGATAGTGAGAGATAGATAATAAAATAAAGAACTTAAAGAAAAACTTGTAAAGCATATTAAATTTAAGGCTTTACCACATTTATGAATAAAAGCTCACTACCAATAATCTGATATGCTCTCCTATAGACAGTTAAAATAATAATACTGTTAATTACAAGGAGGAGCATATCAATCAAATTTAAAATAACAAGAATTTATTCCTTTGAATAAGAAAATAATTTATTTCAGCTAATTTTCTGTAACTTGTTTAATAAATTTCATGCAAAACTTCTTATTTACACGGTCTCAATTATAAACTCCAAACTATAGTATTTGGCTTTTACACGGTCAGTTTCATCAACAAAGGTACTCCAGCCCATATCACCACCTATTCCCGCATGAGCCGTATCTATATGCAGGTAGCTTTCCTTTCTTCTAATGAGATCATGTTCATGCTTTGCAGCTTTATAATCTTCTATTGTATTATGATGAATATCAAAATGATACGCAAGAGGAGGCATACGTATTGCGGTGTGCAGCTAGCGATATCTGCGACTTCCTCAAGTGTAACAACTCGGTGATAGTGTTGGTCATAATAATCCAAGGTTTGACGCAATTTTGGATACTGTAATTCAAATTCCGTCTCTTTTATAGACAGGCCATAAAAAAGATCAATTAACAGGATATAAGTAAGTTTGGCGCATTCAAGTCCTGCAAAGGGGCGATTTAATTGCTTGTTTCGTATGCGTCCGAATTCTGAAGCCCGATCAACCCTGCAATCTGTTTGATCTGATAACCTCCAAATACAATCCAGCATATTTCCCAGGGTTCTTCGATAGGAAAATAACGATGAGGTGTTTCCGGATAGAGGAAGATAATGTGTCCTTTATCGACCTGATACTTTTTGCCGCACACCTCAAGACCTCCGCTGCCTCGCACACAGTACAGCAGTTGGAAATGGGGAAAACCGTCCGGACGGTCGATGGCGTATTGATATACGCGTCCGGTAGCATGCATATAGATGGGAAAGTCGTATTCCATCTAGGTCATATAAGGATAAATAGCTTGATTCAAGCGGGAACCTCCTGTACATTTGCCATTCATGAAAACCAGATCTCATTCATATCCTAAGTCGACTCGTTTCAATTTCACAAGCATTTACATACAGTACAGTTAACAATATAAGTCTCGACAAGATAGAAATTTGCTTTGTGGGACACCTATGTACCAAAGAAAAAATTATGGTGTCAACAAGAATCTCGTAGCCATGAATGGGACATAAGATAAATACATCAATGAACTATCACAATAGAATATATAAATAATATGTTTTCATCATAAATTCGTCAAGCTAAGAGATTATGGTGTTAAAGTTGCAGTAACCAATCTCTATTCCTTGTACGCACTATTATCACCTATTTTTGAAATACTAAGAAAAAATTGGGGCGTATTTTAGTACTGATGCCCTATAACAAAAACATTTACCACATATTGACACAAAAAGTAAATTAAAGTATAATTTGCAAAAAAAGGAGGTAGTTAGTTAATGAAGACTTATTTAAAAGATTTTCAATGTTAGTTTTATCTTTAATACTCACCACATGCTCATCGGTACCAGCTTTTGCCGCAGCGAAAAATATTGATACTCAATTATTAAAAATGGGTATCCCGCAAGAATTAATAAGCATTATGCCAGATGAACAAAAGCAATATATCGTTGATTCAGGTGTAGGGGTGGCATCATGTACTAAAGTAGAAGGCACAATGGAGGATAGTCTGGACTCATCTCCTTCGGCTGAAGTAGCTCCAATGAATCTAACCCAATCTGATGTGGGTTTGTGGATTACTGTGCTGAACTGGACATCAACAGGCGGTTTGTACGGAGGAATTGATGTACTTGTTAATTATAGCTGGAATATAAGTCCGGCATGGAACTTAACGGACGAAATAGGATTAGCATGGAATGGCGATAAATACTTAGTTGACACGTACAATTATAAAAGGACTAGTTGGACATATGATTTTTATGGTAATTATTACTATACTGATACCAGTTATGATTTACTATTAGCAGCTTATAATGGATGTTCATGGTCTATACCTATGTATCAAGAAGTAATTCCTGGTAGGACTGCAAAGAACACAGGATATTGTAAAATAAGATTACTAAATAGAACAGCACACACAACAAACACTCAGGAACAAGTAGTTGCTACTTATTTACATAAAATGATTATTCCAACTGTTAGCTTAACCATCAGTAAACCAATGGCTATAGGTGTTTCAGGAACAGGCGTATATGAAACACTTTCAACATACTCAAATCTATTTACTTATTAATTATGAAAAATAGAAAAGTATATGTAATAACATTAATAATATTGTTAATTGTTTCAATTATGTTATTACTAAATAATATTCATGTTAATGAAGTATCTGGGATATTATATGTAAATGAAAAAAATGAAAATTCTATAAGTGTAAGTTATATTTCAGAACAAGATGAAATTGAAATAATAGTTCAAAATCAAAATGTATTGAATTTGATAAATAGTAATAAAAAGTATCAAATTACATTCTATCAAAAATTATTTAGCAACCAGAATTATTTGAAATATATAAATGAATCACAGCTAGCGCAGTAAATCCGGACAAACGTCTGGTATTGTAGCTTGATGATAGCATATGGAGATAACAATAGCAGCAGCAAGGGCAGGTAAAAATGTAATATGTGAAAAGCCGGCAGCAATGTCAGTGGATGAATATGATGAGATGGTGAAGGTAACCGCAGAATGCGGCGTTTTATTTACAATGCATCATCAACGAAGATGGGATATGGATTACCAATCATGAAAGAAGTCTATGATCAAAAGGCTGTGGGAGAGGTATATCTGATCAAATCACAGCTATATGGAGTTAACGGTAATATGCATGATTGGCATGTTTATAAGGAAATGGGAGGCGGAATGCTGTATGACTGGGGCGTTCACCTGATTGACCAGATACTTAACATGGTAGACAGTAAGATTGAAACGATTTATGCAGATATGCAAAATGTAATTAATAAAGAAGTCGATGACTACTTTAAGATCATTATTAAATTTAAAAATAAAATTACTGCTGAGATCGAACTGGGAACATAACACAGATATTGGAAGCTATTTATCAGGCAGCAGAAACCGGTAAGGAAGTTCTTTTATAATAAATATTCTTAATGTAATAATTGCAGATTATTGTTATGGAATAAAATGAGCCTTGCTTCTTTAACCATAGTACTTCCATTCTTGGATATTACAGGTTAAATAAGCAATGGCTCAAGATGAATAATCTATTTAAAAAAGAAAATTACGATGACTACTGCACCCAAAACAAATCTATAAATTGCGAATATCCCAAAGCCCTTATTCTTTAAATAATTAAGCAGGAACTTAATACTTAATGCACCTACCACAGCTGCTGTAATCAGAGCAGTAAAGAATGGTGCCTTATCAACATGGGTATGAAGCAAATCTTTTGCATGGTATAGACCATCACCCAGGATTATTGGTGCCGACATTAAAAATGTGAATTTGGCAATGCTTTCTCTAGTCAATCCCAATATTCGTCCGGTTGTTATCGTAACCCCAGATCGGGATACACCCGGTATGATAGCAAACACCTGAGATATTCCTATAATAATACTACGTTTCATACCGATTTCTTTGATATCAATCTCTTTTTTTCCGTATTTATCTGCAGCATATAAGATGATACCCATAATAATCAACATAACACCAATCAATGCAGGATTTCTGAAATTCTCCATATATTTATTCAGCAAAACCCCAAATAGAGCACCTGGAATCGATGCAAGTACTAAAAGCCAGAATAACTTTCCATCCTTTGTTTTTGGTTTTGCAAAGCCTGCATAAATTAGATTAAGCCAATCCTTGAAGAAAAATAAAATAACAGCCGAAGCAGTTCCTAAATGTAATGCTACGTCAAAAACAACACCCGGATCCCTCCATCCAAAAAGCCATGGCACCAATACTAAATGTGCGGTGCTTGATATAGGTAAAAATTCAGCTATTCCCTGAACAATACCATAAATAATCGCCTGTAAAATACTCATTTGTTCCCTCGCTTATTTCTTAATTTTTATTATTGATATAGCTATTCTTATCATAATCATATCATTGTCAGTGTCAAGTTTTATTTTCTCATATCCAATAAAATTCACTTTATTCATGTGTAATCAAGTTGTTAAGATGATGTGTTTGCGATATCTACTATTATATGTAATTTTCATTATATAAATCAGTTCCTAACATGGTTCAGAGCAGGTTTCCAAAAACAATGGCTTCCTTGTTGGATTTCCTGCAGTTTGACTATATCAATTAAGGAGCAGCTGCCTCACTAACAATCGGTTAGTTTGACAGCTGCTCCATTAAGCTTCCTATGGTATATCTTGGTATGATAATTTACATTGTCATATTTCTTAGCAACTACATCCCAGTTAATTACTTCAAAGAATGTTTTTATATTATCTCCCCGTAAGTTTTTAAACCTAAGATAATAAGCATGCTCCCAAACATCGATACCTAGAATAGGTACATTTGCCCTGACTCTCCATAATTGGATTATCTTGATTTGGACTGGAAGATACTTTTAAATCTCCGTTTTATTTGCTGATAACCATGCCCAGCCGGAACCGAATCTTGTAGCTGCAGCATTAGTAAGCTTCTCTTTTCATGAAGCGTCTTTCAGATATGTTTCATCCGGGTAAATTATTTGGCAGGGCCATAATCAAAGGTAATTGAGAGGGTCTTAATCTTACCAAGGGTCGAATTATCTACGATTACAGCAGAAACATCAGATGTGTTACCGTCCTTGGTACGCGCATCATCAGGAATTGCACTGACCCATGTGTTAAAGAGGTTTACACGGGTACATATCTGATTGTCCGAAGTGGTGTATGGCTTGCCGGTAAGGCTGTATGATTCGCCATTAATCTGTACGTCTGTGATATTAATTATGTAACCCGGATAGAGGAGTTCTCCATTGGCAATACCAAGAGCGGAAAAAGCCGTACTGTCTGCATAACCTGCAGCAGTTCCGGTAAAGTCAAGGCTTACGGTATAGGTGCCCGCGCCAGTAATTTCAGTGTCTGTCGCAACAAGACCGTCAGTCTTATCGGTAGGATTATAGATGTTTCCTACACTGTACATGATACCCCAGTCGTTGCTGTTGAACATAATCCAGGCAATAGCCTTATCAGCAGATACAGCAGTTGCAGTATCAGCCTTCTCAGCAGCTGCAGCGACTGCTGCTTCGATTGCGGCTTTTGCATTTGCAGCTATATCTTCTTCAGTCATAGTTGACTGTGCAGCATAACTGCGGTTTTTGAAAAAATCGGCAACAGCTTTGTCAGAGAAGCCAAGATCTTTTCTTATAAAGAGGCTGCTGCAATCCCAAAGTACCGGACAGTAACCGTACATGTCGCAGTTGTTAAGGAAATTATCAAAGAAATCAACGGTATTGTCCTTGACGGAACCGTCATCCTTAAGTGCAACGGCATATTCACCGATCACAACTCCATAGCCCTTCTCAGTGAACTTTGTCATCTTAGCCAGGAGGTCATTCTGTTCTTTATAATTATTTCCACTACCCCAGCTGGAAAGACTTGAGTTACCGCAGTAACCCCAAGGTGTGTAATAGTGGACGGATAATAACAGTTTATCTTTTGCTGTGTCTGTCGGCATGACATAACGGTCATCACAGGTTTTCGCGATGTCGGTATTATATCCGGCAATTAGCAGGAAACGCTCTGCATTGTTGCCGCCGGTGCTTCTGATCGTATCAACGAAAGTCTGATTGATCTTGTTGGCCATGGCATAGCACTCATCCTCGGAAAGTGTTCCTGAATCAGCGGCAACATCTTTATCGTTAAGTCTGTCGCCAAGCTCTTCATTAGCGGATTCAAAGATGAGGTGATCGGAATACTCTTTGTACTTATTTGCAATCTGAGTCCACATGGAGACGTACAGTTTCATTGCGTTGTCACGTGTCTCCTGCGTAGCAGAGCCAAACATACCCCACCAGCTGCCGTCCCAATGGTCGTTGACAATGACATACATGTCAGCATTAAGAGCATAGTTGATGATTTCTTCAACACGGTTTAGATAATTCTCACCGATGGTATAATCGCCGCTTTCATAATTCATGGCATTGGTCCAAGCGACCGGGATTCTCAGAGTATCAAAGCCGGCAGCCTTCATGCTTTCAATCATTTCTTTTGTAGTGACAGGCTGGCCCCAGAGTGTTTCATAAGATGAAACGTCAGCAGTGGTACCTAAATCTTTGTGGCCGTATGCTTCCATGGTGTTACCAAGATTAATACCATTGCCCAGGAGTTTCACTAATTCCAGGGAAGTTAGATCCTTGCCCGTGTTGCCACTATCCTCTGTAACAGCCGTAGGTGCCTCAGTTACAACAGGTGCCTCAGTTACTGCAGGTGTAGCTGATACGGCAGTGTTATCAGCTTCCTTGTCCTTACCCTTGCAGCCTGCCAATGCAAATGCCAGCATAACAAGCATCAGGAGATACGTTAAAACTCTGTGTTTACTTTTTTTCATAAAATATTCCCCCTAGTTTAGTAGATATAAAAATTATACCGTAACCTTATAAGAAGAAATATAGTAATTATTGTAGTTATTTATAGTAATATATCAACATTGTTTAAATCAAAAACGTTTTCGTATAAATTATAGATGTTAAACCAATACAGAGAATAGACCGATACAGATAATAAACCGATACAGATAATAAAAACATTACAGATAATAAAAACATTACAGATAATAAGCCTATACAAATGATAAACCAATACAGTTGATAGATCATAACATATTTATCTTTATCCTCGTTTGGTATCAAAAGCACAATTTTTGATACATTTTACAACATAGTTATCTTTCTGGTTTGACATTGTAATTGTAGAGGATGCAATCCGAGTGTTCCGGATATAATTAGATGGTTAGAGGCCATATATCAAGTGTTGCAGTAATGTGTAATAAAAGGCTGGTAAGAGAAGGTTTGTAATAAAAGGCTATTAAGAGAAGGCTGGCAAGAAAAGGCTAGTAAGAGAAGGTTTGAAATAAAAGCTATTAAGAGAAAGCTATTAAGATATGCTAGTAAGAGAAAGCTTATAAGTGAAAGCTCGGCAAATCCTTCCGATATCACAGTTGATTTATATTGCTGAGTATAAAGTCAATCATGAGGGAAAACGGTTTAAAAAGTAAAATAACAAATTAAAATGAATAATAATGAAATATGATTTGATAAGAATCCTAGTTTGTTGTAAGATAAAAATAGTAAAATAGTTTCCATATTAGGTGTGAAAAAATGTTAATCTTGACTATTTTGAAGCCTATATTGATAGAAAAATATTTGCTAGAGGTGAAGCCTGTAAGCACGAAAGGGCTGTTCTCTTATTAGTAAATATTAAGCGGAGGAATACAATGATATGCATTGCAATAGTTGAAGATGATGAAAAATATTTACAGCAATTATGTGGATTTGTAAAACGATATGCGGAGGAAAACAAAGAAGTAGTTGATATAAAGACGTTTTCTGATGGCGATAACATTGTATATGAATATAAGGCAGTCTATGACATCATATTTTTAGATATCCAGATGAAGATTATGGATGGTATGAAGGCAGCTCAGAACATACGTAAGATGGACGAGAATGTAATCCTTATATTTATAACCAATATGGCACAGTATGCAATTCAGGGATATTCTGTAAATGCAATGGATTTTGTATTAAAGCCGGCATCCTATTTTGCATTTTCCGAGGAACTAGCCAAGGCAATCAGAAGGCTGAAGGAAAGAACAAGGGCTTATCTTACGGTTAAGCAGGAGGCGGGATTACTTCGTCTTGATGTTACCCATATTACCTATATTGAAAGTCAGGGTCATAAAATACTGGTTCATACGGAAAATGATACTTACACTATGGTTGATACCATGAAAAATATGGAACAGCAGATGGCAAAACACAGATTTTCCAGATGCAATAACTGTTATCTGGTGAATTTACGATATGTTGAGAGAGTTCAGCAGAATATTGTTACAGTTGCGGGAGAAGAGCTGCAGATCAGCCGTCCGAGAAAGAAGGCCTTTATGGATGACATTACAGATTTTGTTGGAGGCGAGGTTATATGACGATACCGGACATTCCCCGTCTGTATACGGCAGTCGACGAATGGGCCGCTTGTCTGGTATACATTCTGATCATGAGAAAGCGCTTTACAGGAATCAGGCTGATCCTCCTTCAGGCAGCTGCTTTTATCCTGCTGTGTGTGCTGCAGGATGTGAACGGAAAGCTTCCTTTGGCCTTCTGGATACCGGGTATGGTAGCTGCAATGCTTCTTATGTATATGAATATTTTTACTTGCTGTAATCTATCTGCACTGGATACCGGAGCCTGCTGTGCGAGAGCGTTTGTACTGGCTGAATTGGCAGCTTCACTTGAATGGCAGGTGTATATATTCTTTGCAGAGCGGGGATTGCAGGCAGAATGGATTTCATTGCTTTTTATGCTGGTATTTAATGTCGCTATATATTCGGTAGTATATATCCTGGAATCCCGGCATATCCTGACGGGTAAGAATCTGGGAGTTACAAAGCGGGAAGTCTACAGCTCTGTCCTGATTGCCCTTGCGGCATTTTCCATGAGTAATATTAGCTTTGTCTATACGGATACCCCATTCAGCACAGGCATGGGGACAGGAATTTTATATATCCGAACGCTGGTGGATTTCGCAGGCTTTGTTATGCTGTTTGCCCAGCAGGACAAATGGCAGGAGCTGCATATGAAGCAGGAATTAGAAGCTATTAACCATATCCTGAAGCAGCAGTATGAGCAGTATCAGCTGTCCAGAGATAATATAGAGCTGCTTAACCGTAAATATCATGATCTGAAGCATCAGATCAACATCATACGCACCGAAAGTGATCCCAAGAAGAAGGAAGCATATCTTGAGGAGATGGAAACCGGTATTAAAATGTATGAAGCGCAAAATAAGACTGGAAACAGTGTGCTGGATACCATTCTGACGAGTAAGAGTCTGTATTGCGTACAGCATGACATTAATTTTACCTGTGTTGCAGACGGAACACTTCTGTCTTTCATGGACGTCATGGATATATGTTCCATTTTCGGGAACGTCCTTGATAATGCCGTTGAGTGTGTGGAGCAGCTTGGAGACACAGACCTGCGATTGATTCGTGCTGCAGTATTTGCACAAAATAACTTTTTGATGATCCGCGTTGAGAACTATAGTGATACCGAACTTACTATGGATGATGGATTTCCCGTATCGACAAAGAGTGATAAGAAATATCATGGGTACGGGATTAAGAGTATCGGTTATGCTGTAGAAAAGTACGAGGGTACAATGACAATTCATAGTGAGAATCATTGGTTCACACTGAGAATTCTTATTCCGCTGCCGGATACGAAATGACATAATGGCTAAGTTAATAAAAATGATATCATATAATGAAAGAGCACTCTGATTTTTTTAAAGTCAGAGTGTTCTTTTTGCGTTGGTAAATATGTGCAATACATACTAATAATATCACAAAAACAGTATGGCTTTTACACAAAAGGTACAGATTATGCTTCGAAATTAGCAGGTTATGCAAAAAATGTGCACAAAAAAATTAATGTGTTAAGATACAATCGTTCAAGCTTAAAGGAGGATGAAGTCTGCTATGAGAATGGTGACTAAGCTTTCTTTATTCATGAATAATTTTTGGTTTATCATACTCTGATATGTGAATTTACCGGGAGAAAGTTAATTGCTGAGAAAGGAGACTTAAAACGAATTGGAATCAGTAAAGTAAATGAAATATTGGAATGTATGATAAAAATGGTAAAGAGGATTCAAAGGTTTTCATTTGCCAGTACAGAGAATGAAAAATATATAAACAGGAGGCAAATGAAAAAAACAAAAAAGGAGGGAAATGAATATTATGACAGCAAAAAAATCCAAAAAGGGCTTAATCGGTTTCAGTATTGTCGCGGTTCTTGTCCTGATTGCGATTGTATTTAACAGTGTCATGGGGACTTGCTACGATGCGATTGCAGAAGCGCATGGCAAGATTACCATGAAAAACGTCGACCGTGCTTTTACACTGGCCGAAGGTACGGAAGTAAATACCAATCTGGAAAGCGAGGGTGCTACCTTACTTTACAACAAGGATAACACACTTCCGCTGAATAGTAATAAAGTTACCATTTTAGGCGCTTGTTCACATAACTATGTGCAGGGTGGCACAGGTTCGGCAGGTGGCCGTGACGACTCGAATACGGCGATGTTGGATAAGGCATTCGCTAATGCCGGCATCGATTACAACAAGACAGCGTGGACCTGGCTTGACAACGCCCTTGGCAACGGTGCGGATGTACATAACGGCAGCGTCAATGCACAATATCTTGCAGATGGCGATCCTGCTGCAAGTTATACCTGGACGTCTTATCAGCAGATCCACGAATTCAGCATTCAGACATATGAGAAATTTGTTACAGATGATGTGATCGGCGATTATAAAGACGTTGCGATCGTTACGTTCTCCCGTTCGGGTGCAGAAGGTGCATCACCTTCACTTGATTACGACGGAAACCTGGATACAACCACAGGTCGTACCTACCTGGAGCTTGACGACAACGAAAAAGCTCTGCTTGCGTTCTGCAAGGAGCATTTCAAATCCACCGTCGTGCTCGTTAATTCCGCTGAACCAATCGAATGTGGCTTTGTAAACAATTCCAATTACAACGTAGGCGCTGTTCTATGGATCGGTCATCCGGGTGAAGCCGGCATGTACGGTGTCGCTGACATTCTCAGCGGCAAGACGAATCCTTCCGGCCACGTAGTTGATACATGGTCATATGATATGACCACCAACCCGACTTTCTACTCAGCTGACAATCAGACTTATTCCAATGTTACAATGAATGCAAAGAATAAGTATTATGAGTATAACGAGGGTATTTATGTAGGTTACCGTTACTATGAAACTGCAGACGCGACAGGCTACTTCGATAGTACAGAGTTCCAGAACATCAAGTTCAAGGGCAACCTATCGGAAGGCAAGTACTATTCAGATCTGACAACGAACGGCACCTACGAAGATCAGAAGGCAGCAGGCCCTCAGGCCACCTACTCTGGTTATAAAGAAGTCGTTCAGTTCCCGTTCGGCTATGGTCTGTCTTATACAAGCTTCACTCAGAAGATTAAGAGTGAGGACATTGCTCTGTCTGCACACAAGCAGAACTCCGTAACTGTTACCGTTAAGAATACGGGCAGTGTTGCAGGTAAGAGCGTTGTCGAGCTTTACATGCAAGCACCTTATAACCAGGATAGTACCCTTGGTATTTCCGGTGTTGGCCTTGAAAAGCCACAAGTAGTTCTGGTCGGCTTTGGCAAGACAGATACTATTGAACCAGGTAAAACACAGGATATCACGATTGAATTCTCCACCGACGACCTTGCAACGTTTGATGAATTCGGTCAGGGCTGCTATGTACTTGAACAGGGTGACTATACTTTCCACGTATCTCCTAATGCTCATGGCTGGGCAAACGATGAAACATACGGCAGTGATTACGACAGCTATACAGCTAAGCTTGATAGCACTGTAGTATACAACGAAAACGGTGCAGGGGCACGTGTCAGCACTATGAATGGCGTAACAGTTAATGAAGGCATCGTTGCCGTAAATGCTATGAACGACATCACCGCAGGCGATGGCGCTATGCTCGTTAACGGCGGCGCATCCGGTACTTATACGCTCGGATATCTGTCAAGAAGTAATTTCACTGCCGGCATGGCCGAGATCATGTCCTATCAGTCTGATGACTATACTGGTGTTTACAGCGGCAACGGTTATGTATGGTCTGCTGACGGCAAGGGCACGGCTGCTGTTGTGACCGGTGATGTGGCGGGTCAGAGAAAA
>DATMUM010000024.1:0-31810 GCA_035564175.1 Mobilitalea sp. | reverse complement strand
ATCCCTCTGAATCTACAAAGTAATTGGAACTGTACGGTAAGGTTTCCAGCTTACCGGTATCCGAGTTGAAACGATACAGATAGATTGTCTGGTTTCTTATGTCTATTAGGTTTCCGACATAAATTCTTACCCCTGTCTGCGCAGGGAAGGAGCCTTCCTGATTCACATGAAGTGTCAATCCGTTCTGAATTACTTCTACATCGTTAAACAGATTGCTAATCACACCGTTATATCTTACTTTACCCACTGACAGGAATAAATTCGTATCAGTAAATGCATCATCCGCCTTATCCAGACTCTTTTTGTCAAAGCTCCAGAAATACATTAACTTACCATTCTCATCAACAATGGAAATCTTCAATTCTATTCCGGCCTCTTTCAATGCCTGTAAAAGCTCAGCAGGCAATTTCAGATATTCGTGGCGGGTATTGCCGATCGTAAGTAAATCCTGTGTCATCTCAACTCTAATATTCAATATAGATATTCCACTACCCTTCAACAGATCAATTAATTTCTGAGTTATCAGAGGTAATTCAACATTCTGATCCGAGCCAGCTACTGTATCTAATAATTGGATTATTTCATTTGTATTATATTGGACAGATACATTCATTGTACCCTGATTTATCGTTATTGTTAATGTTGCCGATGCTTTATTTTTGCCAACAGTAACATTGTCAGATATCGGTGTCGGAGTGGTTGTAGGTGTGGGGGTTGATGTCGGTACCCAAACCGGGGTTGAGGTAGGTGTCGGTGTTGCGGTTGGTACAGGAGTTGATGTAGGCTCCGGTGTTATCGTAGGTTTAGGTGTTACCGTTGGCTCGGGCGAGATTGTAGGTTCCGGCGATACCGTTGGCTCTGGTGCTACGGTTGGTCCAGGTGTTACTGTAGGCTCTGGTGTTACCGTAGGCTCAGGCGTTACCGACGGTCCAGGTGTTAACGTTGGTTCCGGTGTTAACGTCGGCGCTGGCGTTACAGTCGGTTCCGGCGTTACATTTGGATCCGGCGTTATAGACGGTTCCGGTGTTACACTCGGTTCTGCCGCTGGCAGGAAGGTGATTGTCTTCTGAATTACATTTGAATTCAACCAACCGTCCTTCACATTTATCGCCTTGATAATGAAGGTTTCTCCTTCTAGTTTATTTGTTGATAACTGAATTTCACCAGTATATAAAGCTGATGCTGAAGTAGGTATGGAGTTGTTGATTGTGTAATAAATAGATGCCCCCGATACCGCTGATGTAATCGATACGGTTATTGTCCCATCATTTGCAACAGCAGTGGTATCTTCAGGATTTGTTGCTATAACAGGGTCGGAAGCCTTTGCAATCATGGAACCATAGACTCTCCATTCAACGAGTCCAATACCATTGCTGTC
This sequence comes from Mobilitalea sp., assembly GCA_035564175.1. Lineage (GTDB taxonomy): Bacteria > Bacillota > Clostridia > Lachnospirales > Lachnospiraceae > Mobilitalea. The sequence goes on along the minus strand of DATMUM010000024.1, from coordinate 30,432 downwards.
TGCTGCCGGTTTATATACTGTTACGCGGAAAGCGGTTGTTGTTACTTCATCAAAGGTTGTTGTATTGAAGCCGTCCAGGTTCGGTTCTTCTGCCGGATCACTGGTACGTTTCTTTAATACTTCGTAACCAACGGCATTGGTCACTGGCTTCCAATTACCGCTCTGATCCAGATATTCATAAAGATAACCGGAAGGTACTAATATACCGCCGCCATCGGTCCAGATATAGAGATCCGAGGCGTGAATTTTCATCGGTATACCCCAGGAATAGGTTACTGACTCCGAAGCGGATTCATTGCCCCAGGTTCCCCAATGGCTGCATTCATAGGAATTGGATACGCTGGATACAGCACCGTCATTCACTGCGGAGGTACGCTCCCAGGAGGAGGTAAAGCTTGTCGATACAGCTGCCATAAATGCTATATTATTAGCGATTACCGGTGTTAAGGAACAGATTGCAGAGTTCAGGTCAGCTGCCGCCGCATTGATCACTTCCTGTGCAGCTGTGTTATCTGCTGCTACTGCTTTGGCTGCAGTCAGTGCAGCCGTTACTGCTTCCATACCGTAGATAAATAAGCTTGCTTTCAAGCCATCCGCTGTTGCTATTGCTGAGTTAAGAGTTGACTTATCAAGTACGGTACCTTCTTTATAACCATATACCTTCCACTCTATAACGCCGCATCCCAGTGTTGCCGGATTCATGGTCATCCTGATTGCTTTGGTGGAAACGGCATCAAAGGAGGTATAATTGAATTTATTCAGTGCTACTCCGAGACCAGCTGCATTCGTTACGGAGCACCAGTCCCCTTCATCCTTCAAGAATTCGATCTTATAATTAGCAGGTGCAAAGTTACCGCCCCCGTCCTTGAAGAAATATGCATCCATTCCTGTAATAATCTGAGGTGACTCCCAGTTGTACTGAACCCAGGCAGGAGAGCCCTGGCTGCCACGCCAGTTATGCCATACCCCGTGGCTGGTATCTCTTGAATTGACCGGGGTAAAGCCGTCATTTAAGCCCTTTACGCCACCAAGATCACTTGGTGTATTAATGATAGCACTTGGTGTGGCATCGCCTGCAATATTCTGCAGTGTTCCTGCTGCCACAATTACCTTGATTGTTACTGTGATATCGGAGCCTTCCAGCTTACCGTTTACTGTAAAGCTTCCTGATGTTGTATATGCATCCGGTGAAATAGGATCCCAGTTAACTCCGATTTTCTCATAAACACCATCGGAATACAGTGCATCAACTTCTGCCGGAAGTATTGGAGCAGTACCTACTACCGTAATTATGGAGCTCGCTTTTCCGCTAATAATGGTATGTTCGCCTGTTCCATAAGTCAATAATAACTGCACATCCGTCATGACAACGGATTTAACAATAAAATTATCAACGATACCCTTTAAGAAAGGATCAGTTTCTGCTTTCGATCTGCCAATCAGGTATCGTTCTGCTTCTGTATTGATATTTGCCAGAGCTAATCCTGTATCTTTCAACTCTGCTTTCTTCACCCCGTCAACGAAGAGCGCATAGTCATCGCCGTCCGCCGTTAACTCAATATTCTTCCAGTAGCCTGCTGCGAAGATAACATCGGTATATGCCTTCTGTCCATTTACCGACAGGAGTAATTCGTTCCCGTCCACAAACTCAACCACCAGGCTGTTACCCAATTCGAACAGGGTAGTCTGATTGGATTGCGTCTCGGATAGTTTCACATCAACTGAAAACGTTGCTTGAGACAGATTCTTCGTTAAAGCCTCAGGCAATTCAATATATCCTCCGGCAATGCTTCCTGTGAATTGAACTCCCTTACCCTCTTTCCCTTCTGTCAAAACAGATTTACTATCCAGTTCTGCCTTGTCAAAGCCTGTATTGGAGTCAATCCATAATTTACTGATACCTGTAACCGTACCATCATTAAAGGTATAATTGACTAAGGTTTCCGGAAGTACCGAATTATCCGTTACAGTTACTGATATTTCCTTGGAAGTATCTAATCCGCCATCGCCGGCAGTAAACCGCAATACATAATCACCGGTTTTATCAAAGGTTACGTTCGTAATATGCTTTGTCGGTGATTCGATATTTGCTGAACCGCCTTCCGGTGTATTCACAACCTCCCAGGCATAGGTTAAGGTGGAATTGATATATCCGTCATCAGAAGCTTCTGCTTCTAATCTTACCGTATCAGAAATAGCTGCCGTTAATGCTGCCGGGAGGTCAACAACCGGGGCATTATTTTCCAGCGCTGCTCCTGCTTTGATCTGAACCTGTGCCGTCGCTGCTGCCGGTAAAGGAAGAGTTACGGCAGAGGTCTTTCCTGCAACTGCCTGGAAGCTTCCGGTTAAAGTACCATCCACGAATACCTGATAGGAACCCGGAACTAGACCTGTGACAGCAACATCCGTAGTATGTGCCGTTCCCTCTAAATTCTTCATTGACAATTCAATAGAGGTGTTGTCTGCTGCAACTTTTGCCTGGGTATACTGGTCTCTGTCAAGTTCAATGTATAATTCCTGGTTAATGAAGTTCAATCTTGTAAATAATCCGTCCAGCGGAGTTACTGTATAGGAACCGCTGTCCTGCGTTACATTACATCCATATCCGAACAAACCGAAAACAGGATCAATGACTACATCGGAGGAAAGGATCTGTAATGCCCCGTATAAGCCAAGATCTGCTTCACCGGACATCTGACGCCAGCCGTTATGTAATTTACCGTCGCCGGTTCCCTGTCCGCCTAAATTACCCATTTCAGCCTGATAGGTCCAGGCAACTGCGCCGATGTTAGCCGGGTCTGCATCGATCTGACCGGAGTTAATGCTGGTTAAGTTCGCTAATTTCGCAGCATAATTCACACGGGAACCCGTTGCACGCTCGGTCTCAGACATGCCATTATCCTCAGCCCTGATCCAGTCATCCATGCAATAGCCTGCCAGGGCAGCTGTATACTGGAACTGCCACCAGTTTTCACCGCAGTTGGTTGTCGGATTCGCATACTGATACCATAATGGCTGAAGACCACGGCAAGCCCTTGTCTTAAGATTGATCTTGTTCATCATGCTGTTAGAGTTCTCAATATCATCCGCATTATTCAATTTTGCAAGGGTATATACGGCCTCTTCCCCTGTATTATCGTAAGAGTATTCGGAGCCGTAAGGATATTTAGTATCTGTAAAATTATTATATTTATCTGTCATAATTACCTTTATCGTCTGAGCTTCATTATAATAACCTTCCTCCTCCAGGGCTGCGATCAGATCCGGTGTCGTCTGTTCTCCCATCAGACCGGTGGAATAATTATAAGAAACCGTGCTTCCGTAAAGAGCCTTTAAGATATTGTAAGCTCTTAATAAATAAGTATTGGCAGCTTCCGTGTAATCAATCATATCCGGATACTTGGATGCAATCTTATACATCGAGAAATAGGTGTTATAAATATGCGGGTATGCGTAACCTCTGTAGGTAGGTGAAGTATTCGGTGAGGTCATCAGGAAATCATGGATCAGATAATCCTTCTGATGCTCTCTCATCAGTCCATTCCAGATTGCTATATCCAGATATTCATCGACTGCCTTAATCTCCTTAGCCACAGGCTGGTATACATTCTTCTCCGCCAGGAATTCACCGTGGGTCAGGCCCCAGTCATCACCCCAGCCCCAGTAATTCCTAGTCCAGTAGGAGGAGTCGGTCTCTGCACGTTTATTCTTCGTATCCATCATCCAGTCGTCGAATACCTTATCTCCCGTACCACCGGGGGTATTCCACTGGGTCTGGTCTACCATGAATTCAGAATGTGTTGCCAGAGCATTGGACACATCGTCCATCATGTAGAACTGCAGCACTGTCTGGCTCTTACCACCGTTATAGCTTACGATTACATTATTTTGTCCGAGATCAGCAAAATGCAAATTATATACATGATACTGCTCTCCGTCTACGGTAACAGTCTTTTCATAGCTGATATAGGTATTTTCATTCGTCTTCACACAAGGGAGATTATTGGATACCGTGTTGGCATTACCAGCATGGAGTCCTGTTTCGTGAGGACACTCGATAGTAAAGGAGATATCATCTTTACTGAGTGGAGTATGTAAATAAAGCTTTCCTGGCATATTCACGGAGTATGTCATGCCGGGAACTGCAACTGCATCAATAACACCTTCTTGATAAAGGGCTGACTTCATATCAGTTTCATTATCAGCTGCACTGAAATTGAAGGAATAAGTTTTAGATTCCCCTGCTGCAAGCTGCAGAGAGGTGCTGCTCAGGTATCCTCTGTTTGTCTTCTTAATATAGTCGGAATGAATATAGAAGACATTGAGTCCATTTGCCCAGCCGGACTGATCCTGGCACCAGGCAGCTTCATCGGAAGCTCTTTCCTCTGTGCGCCAGTGGTCCTGATACTCAAAGCCTGCTCCCGTCGAGGTATCCGGTGTCAGTAATAAGAATTTACCCAAACCACTCGGCCTTGTTACATAGATATAGGAAGACTGTCTGCCTACAAAGCTGTGGTCCACCGTTCTTGTTTCATAGATTTCTTCGCCGCCCGGCCAATATTCATTAAAAGCCAATGGAAGGCCGAAATCGCCGATGGTTAATTTCTCAGTATTCGTATTCGTTACAGTGATATCCCAGCGTAGTTTATTACCGGTTAAAGAATAGGTCTCAACCACTTTAAAATCTTTGATTGCCTTATCCCCGGAGGCATTCTCATAGGTTACAACTACTTTATTATCGATCAGCTCAACCTTGCGTCCGGTGTCAGATTTATTCGTATTCTCCTGTATGTATTCAACTGCATCCCCTACCTTTATGCTGAACATTAATTCACCAAGCCACTGGTGACCTGCTGTGTTCTGGGCAGAAGCATTCTTTGTATTCATGACATAATTGGTAGGATACTCATCTCCTTGAAGCTTTAGGGATGTAATCTGACCGTATTTACCGGTTTCAATGTTAAAATATTTATTGGTTAACCGGTATCCATCCGTAATAGGAGTTACAACCGTTTCCTCAGATAAGAGAGCATCAGAAGCCTGCCCCCATACCTTCCATCTGTGAATGGAACAGAAGCCGTCATTATTTCTCTCCATTGTAAAACGGAGACATCTGGTAGTAATCTTCTGATCAAATTCCAGTATGTTATATGTATCTTCTACCTGAGCTGCCATCACAGCAGCATCATAGGTCGCTGCCGTCTGCCAGTTGCCGCTTGCATCCTTATATTCCACCTTGGCACTCTTCGGTATCCGATCAGCCCAGACTCCATCACTCATCCAGTACACTGACATAGAATCTACCGTAACATCAACATCCCAGTCATACTGTACCCAAGAGGTCCCATCCGTACTTTCTATCCCGTAATCATGCCAGGAACCGACGGAGTCACCGGAGGATGTCGGCTCATGGCCGTTATTTAAGTTCGATGCTAGAATGCCCCACTCACTGTGCTCTGCATTGGCTGTTGCTGTTCCAAGTAAGGCGACATCAGCCGATGTACTTCCTTCACTGACAGCACTCGGTTCCGCTGCCTTCACATACAATGATGTCGACAACGAAGTTATTACCATTGCAATTGATAATATGACTGCAAATGAACGAGTAACAACTTTTGAAGATAAAATGCGTCTCATTTAAATCTCCCTCTAATTGTTTATATTGTTCATTTGTGCTGTAAATATTTAACATTTGTTTATGCTTCATTATAGCATGGATTCGTGAAAACGTTTTCCTTATTTTTCCATAATATTAAACAAATCTAATTGGTGAACTTGACCAAACGCATAGAAATAACCGCTACTGCATGTCATAACGATTTCCTACGGAAAACCAAAACATAATAAATATAGCCTAAAGTCCTTGATTCTTAAGGCTTTTTTCCACATTGTCATATAAGTGTATCTTAGAATTCCTATTTATTTTTCTAATAATTCATAAGTTAATCGTTTACCTCGTTTGATAAGAAAAATGGGGGATTTATTACCGATGGCTTCGAAAGTCTTGGAAGTAGAATTAATTAACCGGCAGAGTAGAATGATTATCGATTATTCCCTTACTTAGGAATGGATGTTTTACAAATCAAATAAAATAAAATCAAAAAATAACCTTCCTTGAATTCCTTTCTCAAGTAAAAACTTATACCTGATGGAATTACAAAGAAGGTTCTTATATTAATCTTCATTCATAATATCAATGTGGCACATCTTCATCGCGTTCAATGCATTTTTATGGCTTTCCGGCGTGACTCCGGCGCAGCAGCTGGCATCTACAGTGATTCTAACTTCCGGGAAATATGCTTTCAGAATTAAGGTATTGGATATAACACAGATATCCGTACATAAACCTACTAATTCAATCTCATCTAGGGTGGAGGCGTATTCCTTCTTCAGTAATTCCGCCAGCTCTACCGATCCAAAGGTAAGCTTTTCCACCGGACCTGACGTATCTTTCTTACACAGCGCCTCAATCTCCCTATTTAGCCGATGACCTTCGGTTCCCTTGATGCAGTGCAGCACCGGGAGCTTCTTCCCTTCTGCCGTCTCCAGATAATTCTCGTAATGGGTGTCCTGGGTGTAATATACTTTACCCTGGAACTCAGAGATTTTCTTCACTACCTTGGGTACAATAGCAGCAGCTTCCCTGGTACCAAGACTTCCATCAATAAAATCATTCTGCATATCAACTACAATCAGTACTCTATTCTCAGACATAACATTTCCATATCCTTTCCACGATGTATTATTTCTATTGTTATCATCGTAAAACTATTTTGGAAAAATGTAAATGTTTTTATTTATATTCTCTTCTGGCAAAATCACCGGTGATATTACCGACGGTTGAGCTTCCATCAATGAAAATGGTACCGTTGCAATCGATATTATTCACCTTGCAATTAGGCCCGATGGTAATATCCCTTCCGTTCACGGTATCAACCGTAACGCCGCTGAGTTCTATGGTTGTTGCTTCAATCAGTTTAATCTCAGATTTCATCGGATTGAAAATTTTCTTAAAAATGTTTACTGTATAATGAGTGGAAATCTTAATCAGATCTCCATAAATTTCTTTCGCACTTATACAACCGTCTGCTCTCAGTACGTCGGCATAGATTTCACCATTCGTCTTAATTACGCCATCACATACTATCTCTTCTGCCTCAATCTTGGTGCCTTCCTTCTCATTAAATACGCCTTCCACAACCAGTTTCTTCACGCGGATGTTGGATTTAAAATCACAGACACCTTCACAAAGCATGGTTCCGGCCTGGATTTCACCAGAACAGGTAAATACACCTTCAATGTGTAAATTCTCAGCTTTAATATTCTCAGAGCAGCTACTGACTCCTTCTAAATGTATACTTTCATATTGGCCGCCGGTAATTTTACCGAAGCCTTCCATATTAAAAACCTGCATCATATCCTCCATTCTGCTGCCCTTGACAGCCCAAATCAATTATTTCACAAAAAGACTCTTATACTTTAACTTTATCGTATCTGTTATTTCACTGAGTGACAGCTGTTCCTTTACTTCTATGCTGCTGTCAAAGGAGAGAGGTGCAGGGTTCGGCGAAAATACGGCATGATATTCCTCTCCTACATAAAATACAGTACATAATACATTGGTTGTCTTCTTACTCCTGGCTCCAAAAGTACTCCTGCGAAGCAGTTCCTTCATCTCCTTCTCGGATAAACCTATTTTCGATGCTGCCTGCGATATGGCTGCAGTTAATGCAACCTCGAAAAACTCAAAGCTTTCTTTACCGAATACTTCCGGCAGGACACTTAGTATCCTTTTATCTATCTCATCGACTTCCTCTAAGTCCTTCAGGCTGATGGTTGCTACCGAAGTCTCAGGAGATAATATCTTGGCCAGCTCCTCTAGGGAGTATAAATCCTTCATATCGAGGATTGACTTAATCCTGCTTAGTATCTGTTCTCTTGGGAAAAAAGTCTCCTGTCCGGTATAAGCTGACTGCTTGATAAACCATTCCTCCGGTATCAGGCGTTCTCTCTTCCAGCGGTAAAGCTGACCATAGGAGATTCCCGTAATCGCAAGCAAATCTTTTTTAGAAATCAAATTCATTTCTTTCACCTCCGTAACGTAACATTGTTTTGTTCTATGATATTAATGTAACATAACAATGTTTTATTGTCAATCCATCTAATAAAAATATTTTCTATTTTCTTTTTACTGAAAATTAGTTATACTTGATTATATTAATTAGTTATAGGAAAGGATAACGATAATGAAAAACGAACTACTGACGATCGGCCCATTTACTCTCTATGGCTATGGTTTAATGATTGCAATCGGAGCCATCTCTGCTTATCTTATGACAGAATACAGAGCCAAGAAGAAAGGTCTTCAATATGAATTAATCTTCTCGCTGTTCTGGTGGTGTCTGGGCGGTGGAATTCTCGGTGCAAAGCTTCTATATATCCTTACTCAGATGAAAAACATTGTAGCCGATCCTTCTATTATATTAAGTGATTTCTCAGAAGGCTTCGTAGTATACGGGGGGATCATCGGCGGCATATTGGGCGGTTTCCTGTTCTGTAAGAGACATAAAATTAACTTCTTAAAGTATTTTGATATCGTAATGCCTTCCATTGCCCTTGCCCAGGGCTTCGGACGTATCGGCTGCCTGTTTGCCGGCTGCTGCTACGGGGAAGAAACCAATAACGCCTTCAGCCTTGTTTTTCATGATTCAGCTTATGCACCCAACAATGTACATTTAATACCTACCCAGCCGATTTCCAGTGCACTGAACTTCCTCAATTTCTTTGCACTTGTCTTCATTTCAAAAAGGATCAAAGCAGATGGACAGGTTGCAGGCTTTTATCTGATTTTCTATAGCGTCGGAAGATTTATTATCGAATTTTTCCGTGGAGATCTGGAAAGAGGAAGTATCGGTCCTTTGTCAACTTCCCAGTTTATATCCATCTTCCTATTCGCAGCCGGTCTTGGTATTGTAATCATCAGGGGCATACAGGGTCGGAAAGCTCTGAAGGAGCAATTGCAGGAATCAACAGATGAACTTACGAAAGAACAGGAATAATTCATACATAAACACACGGACGTGAGACCGTCATCAACGGTTTCACGTCCGTTTTTACTTCTGATATGAGAATTTTGTCAGAATCTTCCAAATCAATCCTAATATTATGGGGTACCTGTAAATGCATACAGGTACCCCTCTGTTACTGACTGAACTATAAAATAATATCAGACGTTAAAAGCAGCGGAAGAATAAAACTCTTCTGAGATTTAACGTATCAAACTCCCAGCTACCGTTTCTCCAACGGAAGCCCTGAACAAATTGTCCCCTGACGAAGGTAGGAAAGAACCAAAAGCTATTGCCGTTAAACAGCCAGATGAAAGTGAAACGATTGATACATCTGCGGATACCTCCGGGACTTACTCTGAACTCTTCAAAGCCGCGTTCCTCTTCAAATTCCGGTATCGGTACTGGTATCACGATTGGTCTTCTTCCCGGAACCGGCATCGGTCTTGGCATCGGGCTGGGCATCGGACTCGGCATCGGACTCGGCATCGGGCTGGGCATCGGACTCGGCATTGGTCTTGGCCTTGGCCTTGGGCCTGGTCCTGGCATCGGTCTGGGCATCGGACTTGGCATCGGACTTGGCATCGGACTTGGCATTGGACTGGGCATCGGACTCGGCATAGGACTCGGCATCGGTGTTGGTCTAGTTCCCGGCATCGCTCCGGGTCTGCCCATCTGTCTTCTTTCCATACCAGGCGGTCCTTCCGGAATAAAACTCGGAGGAGGTGTACTTGGCATCTGTCCCATTCCCGGCATTCCTTGGGAACCACCAGATGGTGTCATCTGTGATTGTTCGTTCCTTCCGCCTCTTCGACTACGGGGTTGATCCGTATCAAATTGCTGACCTCTTATGCTATTATGATCTCTACAAGTATCATTATGATTGAAATGATTACTCATTGACAGATTCCTTTCTTGATCATAGTTCATACTCTATTTTATGAAGTTGGATACGAAACGTGAAAGCAGTTATTCCAATCCGTTATGTATCGATATAGAAAGCTCCTACGAATGATGCTTCTTAAGAAAAAAAGCTATCAACCGCAGGAGCTTTGTATTCATTCTATTAATCTGCTTTCTTTTTTACCGGAATCCATATCTCAGAGATATAATTTTCTTTACTGTTGTCCCCCTCCGGATAAGACTCGAAATCAATCGAATCGACGGGTTCATACTCAGACTGCGGGAAAAACTCAGAATAAATCCGTTTCAACATATCCTGGATAGCACGGGGCATGAAACCGACACACTGGAATATAGCCCAGGTCTGCTCATTTTTTACTAGCCATAACTGTTACGTTATTACCAAGGGCAGTAAAGGTCATAACCAATTTATGATCAGCAGCTTCGTTCCCTTGCTTTACAAATACACCTTTATAGGTTACACCGTCCAGGGTAATCTGCATATAATCAGTCCCTTCCGTATAGCTCCAGGTTCCTGTCAGATCACCTTTTACGCTTCCGTCACTATAAAGAGCGATATTCTTAATTTCGTCAACACCAAAGGTTTTATTTAAGATAACCTGATAATAAGTATCGGGTTTGTTAACAGCAAATTCATATTCACCAACCATTTCCTGCTTGGTATATCCGGTTGCAGGCACTGTTTCACCTGTATACTCATAAGGTGCTGCAACCAGCCAGCCGTCTTCATTTAAGAATAGCTGATGAACATGTACCTCATGATATTCAGCATTGCTCTTCTCACCAGCTGCGAATCTAGTGTGGAATACTACGAACATCTTACCGTCATCATCCAATAAAACAGAGTTATGTCCCTGTGCTACATGGGTGTAAGTATTACCGCTGAACTTATAGGAAGCGAAAAGACGAACACCGATATTGGTACTGAGGTTGTTGCTGACTGCCTTTGAATAAACTGCAGAATTGCCAGCTTCATCAACATAAGGTCCATTAATCTTGTCGGAACGGAATACTCTGATCTGATAACCGCCCTGAGCTGTTAAACCGCCGTAGGATAAGAATAGATAGTAATAATCACCGAATTTTTCAACATAGGAAGCCTCTCCGGATACTCCCCAACCACCTGCAAGCTTATAACCATAATATTGGTCGGAAACGTTCTCAACTGTTTCATATGTAGTCGTGTAATCTCTGAGACCTGTCTTGTTATCCAGTCTGAGCATATAGATACCACCGAACCAGGAACCGAGGGACATCCACAGATTGCCGTCCTCGTCGTATTTCACGCAGGGATCAATGGCATTCAGCTTGGTGTTCTTAGTAGACTGATATCTGGAGAGATCAGCACCATCGCCAAGAACCTTATATACATCTGTCTTCTCTGCAGGATGTGTGCCGGTATTGAAGCCGGAGTAGATAACCGGGCCAACATATTCATAAGGTCCTTTGATATCATCTGCTGTTAAAAGAACAATAACAGAATTCCAGTCATTACCGTTAACACTCATGTACATGCAGTATTTACCCATATCCTTGTTATAAATAACATCAGGAGCCCACATATTACCCCTTAAATCAGGATTGGATTCTGTCTTACACCAGTCAGCCCAGATACCTCCAAGCAGATCATTGTAATCAGTAGAGACATTCGTATTAAAGGTTTCCCATTCCATTAAATCTGTACTCTCAGCCCAAGCTCTGTGAGATCCGAATAAGTAATAGGTGCCATCCGCTTTGACAATGGACGGGTCATGTACACTAACTCTGAAAAAGTTTGTATCTACAGTTTTAGCCGGCTCCTCTGTAAATACCTCCGGTGTCGGAGTCGGCCCGGCAGTAGGTACTGCTGTCGGCGTGGTTGTTACTTTCGTATCCTCTGTACTCCCCTGATCCTGGCTGTTCTTCTTACTGCAACCTGACAATACCAAAGAAGCTGCAAGGATGACAGTAAACATCAATGCTATAAGTCTTTTCATCATAATAACACTTACCTTTCTGTGAATAATATTAAGTTCCTGTGTTCATCAGAGAATTGATCTGATTATCATTTATTTCATTATATATTGTTTTATTACACTTTTCAACTAATGTTTTTACAAATTGTAAAAAAGTGAAACGTCCTTTAAATAGCAATTATATCCATTTAAAAGACGTTTCAACTATGTTAGATTTGATTAAGTTTAGAATTAAATATTAGAACTCTTTTTTCTGATAAATTAGAACCGATATTCCATAAGATATGGATAAAGCTATTATCACAACTATCGGTACAATCAGATATATATACTCCATACAGGTATTAGCCAGCTTAATCAGCATCTCTGGGACTACGAAATCACCATTACTTAACATTTTGTTCATTGCTAAAACGATAACAAAAGGTATAGCATACACAGCGAATAAGATTAATCTCGCTTTCTCAACCCCCATCTTAGTAATGAATGGAATGATGATACAATAGAACAGAATAACTATGGCTGTACCTGCTCCGATACTTTGAAGCCCATTGAGCAGGGAGTCGGATTTTATAATAATATTAATAATTATGGTAAATAAGCTGCCATATACTACTCCAAGAAGAGTTAACAACAGCATCATCAGATACTTGCTTTGAACAATATTATCCTTTGAAATAGGGCAGGTCTGTGCAAAGACATCCCACTTTGCCATATCATCATAGGAATACAGACTCAGTGTCAATATGGCATACAGCAGCACAAAGATTGAGCTGAAGAAGCTTGTGTCATCGGAAGCGATAGCCATTACACCGTAAAGTACTGTTAATCCTCCAAATATCTTCAGATTCTTCTTCAAATTAATAAAGTCCTTCAATATTAACCCCTTCATTAACGAATACGCTCCTTTCCTTTGCTGATATATAGCATGATTTCCTCAATGGAAGTCCGATCGACCACATACTGACGATATTGTCTTTGAAATGCATCCTTATTATGGATCATCACATCTGCTCCATAGCTGTTCTCCCTGATTCCCACGATAAAGGAGTGGTCTATAGACGCAACCTCTTCCTTCGGACAATGGATCACACCATATTGATAGATCAGATTGTCTTTACTTTCACTGAATATAATTCGTCCCTGATGAATAAAGGTAACATAATCTGCAATTTTCTCAATGTCACTGATAATGTGAGAGGATAATAGTATGGTATGCTCTTCATCCTGTATGAAATCAAGAAAGATATCCAATATCTCCTCTCTTACCATCGGATCAAGTCCACTGGTCGCTTCATCCAAAATCAATAATTTCGAATGATGAGACAGGGCAATCGCAATTGACAGCTTCATCTTCATGCCTCTGGAATATTCCTTGATTATCTTTTTCCTGGGAAGCTGAAATTGAAGGATATATTCCTCATACTTCTTTGTGTCCCAATTCGGGTAAATATTTTTCATAATTATATTGATATCGCCGACATTCATATTGTCATGCAGGTTACTTCCGTCAAATACCACACCAATCTGGGATTTTATTTCCATGGAAAGGTGCTTTGAGCCTGTTCCAAAGATTGATATCTCCCCATCATCAGTACGTATTAAATCCAGGATTGCTTTAATCGTAGTTGTTTTACCTGCCCCGTTCTCACCGACAAAGCCCATGATTGACCCCTTCGGTACCTTGAAGCTTATATGATCCAATGTAAAATCACCATACTTTTTCGTCAGGTTTCTAATATTAATTGCATTCTCTGTGTCTGCTAAAGTCATACTATTTGCCATAACTACTCCTCCTCATAAATCATCTTAACAATCTCAACGACCTCATCCAGACCAATTCCGCCTGCTTTTGCTCCGGCAACTGCCTTGCCCAGATGATCCTCGACGATTCTCAATTGTTCTTCTCTTAAGAATTCCATATTCTTTTCTGCAACAAAGCTGCCTTTGCCCACTACTGTATAGATGAAGCCATCCCGTTCCAGATCCTCATATGCCCTCTTTGTTGTAATTACGCTGATCCGCAGTTCCTTCGCCAGTGTCCGCATCGAAGGCAGTAATGTTCCTGCCTCCAATTCTCCGCTGATAATCATATGCTTAAGTTGTGAGGTAATCTGTTCATAGATTGGTTTTTCACTCGAGTTACTAATTAAAATATTCATCCTTGCACCTCCGGAGGTGTAATATTGTATATATTCAATATACACACTATATCACCTCAAGATAACACTGTCAATATAGAAAATGGTAAAAAATAAAAAGGCTTGTTTCAGCCTTTTTATTTGAATCAATTTATAAATTTAAAAAATAATGAGTTTACCTGATATCACAGTACTTTTTCATATAGCAGGAACCAGTCCAGACCATATCTTCCAAGCCCAAGATCAACCGTATCAATGTATTGAAAACCGCATTTTTCGTACAATCCAATGGCAGGTGTATTCTTCTCGTATACATCCAGACGGATGGATCTGGCTTTTAATTTCTTACTTTGCTCATCGGAGAAATTCATAAGGGCTTTCCCTATACCGGATCTTATATACTCCGGATGAACGACCAACGTATGAATTACGATGATATTCGAATAATCAGAATCTATCAGCCATTTTACGCTCTTATATGCGGCTTCCGGCTCATGGTTTAATATGACGGAGCCAATGATTTTACCCTGATATCTTGCCGTATAAAGATTGCCAGCTGCTACACCAGCTACAGCATTGTCTCTAGCCGGATAGATACCTTTTCGCCATCCAGGAAAATTGTCGGTGCCTGCCAGGTAATCATTCAAAGTATCATAAAGCTGCCCTAATTCGTCGATATCCACTTCTGTTCCTATATCAAAAACAACATTATCAATGATTATTTCTTTACATTCTATTCCCATATACAATCCGTTAGTTTCATTTCGTTGAATTTTGCCACAAAGCTTGTGTCCAAGGGACTGCAGGCATAAATTCCGAAGGAAATCTCTTCTGCTCCTTTATTTAAATGAAAGATTCTCATTTGCTTAAAATGAATCCCATCTTCCGAGGTTTCAATAAGATAATCAGACTCTCTTCTGCTCAACCGATAATACAGCATATCTATATCAGCCGATACATCAGTGGAAGCCCAGTCCGAGTATCCATTATTCGTTACAACGCTTCCTAGTTTACCAATTTGCTCACTCTCATATTCAAAGGATGCTTTTACCCAGTTGTCACTATCCAGGTAAATAACTATTCCGCATTGCTCAAACAGACCCTTACAATCGAACTCAGCTTTAACAGTAAAGGTAAAATACTTTTCCTGTGTTTTCATCTGAAGCACCGGCGCATTATCATGCTGAAACCCATAATAGGTGCGCTGCCATAAATCCGTTCCCGGATCCGTACGAAATTCCACTGATTTTTCCGTAATCTGATATTCCTTTGGCATTCTGATCCATACCAGATCATTAACATTGAATTCCTTCATAGCCGACCTCCTAATCATTATCATCATATTATTAACTATTACAAAGGCAGTCCTACAAACACCTTTAATAATTTCAGAGTATTCTCCATCCCATTTCTATGGGTTCGCTCCATACCATGGGAAGCATGTACGCCTTGTCCGATCAGTGCCCCGCGGATATTATTTCCCCCGGATAAGGCTGCTGATACATCGGAGCCATAATGAGGGAAGATGTCAACCACATAGTCAATCTCATTCTCTTTGGCGAGTGCTATCAGACGGTTGGTCATCTCATAATCGTAAGGTCCTCTGGAATCCTTCGCGCAGATGGATACGGTATATTCGGAACCGTTTAAATCGTCACCCACTGCACCCATGTCAACGGCAAGCAGCTCCGTTATGTCCTCAGGCACCCAGCTTGCACCAAACCCTACCTCTTCATAATTACTGATCAGAAGCTTAAGCGTTCTATCCGGAAGATGCTCTCCTTCCGACATATCCTTCAGCATTCCCAGAAGTACCGCTACAGAAGCTTTATCATCAAGGTGTCTTGACTTGATGTATCCGTTGTCTGTAATTCGGAATTTCGCATCAAAGCTGACATAATCACCGCTGTTAATACCAAGTGCTAACACGTCCTCTCTGCTTTTTACAGGTTCATCGATGCGGATCAACATATTTCGGTCGGTTCTTTCGATGGTTCTTGCATCATCATAGCTGTGTACGGAAGGACTTTTATTTAATATTGTTCCCGTATAGCTCCTTCCATCCCGTGTATGAAGCGTACAATAAGCACCTTCCACACTGTGCATGGTATATCCGCCTACTAAGGTAAATCTTATCAGTCCCTCGGAATCTATCGAACGAACCATAGCACCAAGAGTATCGACATGTGCTGATAATCCCAGGGTTTCGTTCGTTTTACCTTTGACTTTGATGATATACCCACCTTTATTGGTGTACTCGCCTTTGAACCCAAAGCCCTCCGCTTCCGCCTTTACAAACTCCATTACTTCCTTCGTAAAACCGGAAGGACTTGGAATATTCACAAGCTTCTCCAGGGTTTTTATAATGTAATCCATTGTTTCCATAGGCAACCTCCATTTCCCACCTTATGACGGTGTAGTTCCATTATATAGTAATTGAAATTGGAAAACAATTCAACATTCCTACTTGTTCACATTTTTTTCACTTTGCCCACACAAAGTGACCACAAAAAGTTTATATCATCATATTATTAAATGACGTGCAGCAATATGTAAAACAGATTAGCAACAGTTACGCTCACGATTACGAACAAAAGAGAGGGCAATATCATGAAAATACCAAGCAAAAAATCCAGCAAAAAATCATTCTTCTCAATTAAAGCAAAGGTCGCGCTATTATGTACTTGTTCCATCATTGTTGCAGTGATTGTAACCTTCACCACCATGGCACTGGCAAGTAAAAAGATTATAACCAACAGTACGGAAATCACCCTGCAGGATCTGGCGAATACCTATAGCAACAACCTTTCGGATACCATCATGCAGGTCTCCCACTCAGCTGATTATATGATGAGCTCATCAGCAATAGCATCTTTCGTTGAATCCGGAGGTACCGGAAACTCAGCTGATGTAGAAGCTCTGGCGAAAATGGTCTTAGATTCCAATTCCTCTTTTGAAGATGTCAGTATTGTTGATGAGAAAGGAATTGTACTTTATAGCTCAAACAGCAAACTGATTGGTACTGATATATCCGGAGAGACTTATTTTACCAATATGGTTTCCAGCGGATTAGATACACAGAGTAATGTATATACCTCAGAAAGTTCCGGTGATTCCTGTATCACCTTTGCAATCCCGCTTCGTTCCAACATGGGCATGATAGGCGGTACTCCTTCTGCAACCGGTACAACAGCAGGTTCAACAACCTCCGATACAACCGGTACCACAGATGCTTCCTCTACAACAGCTAATGCTGCAGTTCCTACTGGTGCAGCAAATGCGACAACAGGTATGATGATGGGCAACGGTGGCCAGGATGTAGCTGTTACGGATTTTACCGGAGCAATTATCGCCTCCGTTAAGGTATCCGCATTTGACAGTGTTCTCTCCGATTTAACTGTATCTAATTACGACACCGGTTATGCCTATATTCTCGACTCCGAGGGCAATGTTATCTATCATCCTGATGAAACCCTGGTAGGTACTAAGCTGAATGTTAAAGAGATTGATAACCTCCTTACTCAGGTGAAAAATGGTACTATTCCGGAATCCAGCATCATTACCTATACATATAACAATGTGAAGAAATACGCAGGCTTCAGCATCGATTCCGACAATCAGTGGGTAATATTTGTCGGTGCAGATCAGGCGGAAGTCATGAATTCCTTAAATGCGGTATCGAAAGACACCTTGTTAACAACAATTATTCTTGTTGTATTATTAAGTATAATCGCTTATTTATTCACAGGCACGATAACCAAATCCATCAAGAAGATTACCCAGTTAATTAATAAAACAGCAGAGCTGGATTTTACGGAAGATCAAACATTTCAAAGGTTATCCCAGCAAAAGGATGAAACCGGTGAGATGAGCAGAGCCATCGAAAAGATGCGAGAAGTAATGAAAACCATGATTCTTCATATCAGTGAGGTATCCGGTAAGATTAATGAATCCTCGAATAGTTTGAATCATATCTCCCTTTCCGTGAACGAACATGCTTCTGACAACTCCGCTACCGCGGAAGAATTATCTGCAAGCATGCAGGAAACAGCCGCTACAACCGAACAGATACATGCAGCAATTGAACAAATCAGCACTAATTCCAATGATATCACAGAGAAAGTTGTTTTAGGAGCCAAGCTATCCGAAGATATCATCAATCGGGCAACCGAGCTGATGGCATCCACAACGAAAGCAACAACCAAGACCCAGAAGATTTATGAAGAAGTAAAAGTTAAGACAGACGCTGCGATTGAACAGGCTAAGGCAGTGGAGAAAATCAGTATCCTTACAAAGACAATCAAGGATATCGCAAGCCAGACTAATCTTCTTGCATTAAATGCTTCGATTGAAGCAGCCCGTGCCGGTGAAGCAGGCAGCGGTTTTACTGTGGTTGCCAAGGAAATCGGAGTTCTAGCCAATCAATCCGCCAAAACAGTTTCCCATATTACAGATACTGTGGAGGAAGTATATGAAGCTGTTGAGAATATGTCAAAGAGTCTGGAGCAGACGCTGAATTTCCTCGGGAAGAATGTATTATCCGATTATGATACCTTCTTAAACAGCAGTGCAAAATATAATGAAGATGCCGGTATCATGAGCAAAACTATGGAAAATATCCAGAGCCAGATTGACTTACTCAATACCAATGTTCTAGGTATCGCAGATTCCATCTCTGAAATTAATATGATGATCAGCGAAGCATCGACCGGTGTCAATGATGTAGCTGAGAAAAATACAGACATTGTTGCTTTGACCAGCCAGACGCAGAACATGTCGAATGAAAACACGGAATATGCAAACAGTTTAAAAGAGATTGTTGAAAAGTTCAAGTTATAATACCGTATAAAACTAAAAGTCTTAGTATTTATCATTCAGATACTCATATAATAGTAAAAACAGATAATTGGGGATATCAATGATTATTCATGTAGTACAATCTGGGGAAACCATAGATTCCATAGCTGAACAATATCATGTTCCCGTTGAGCGGCTGATGGTAGATAACGGGATAATGTATCGAAAGAAATTGGTACCCGGGCAAACCATCGTAATCGTATTTCCAGAACAGACATATACGGTGAAGGAAGGAGATACTGTATCCAGCATTGCAGAAGCAAATGGTATAAGTCTGATACAATTTTTAAGGAATAATCCATTTCTCAGTGAAAGGCAGTATATATATCCCGGGGAAACTCTTGTTATCAGTTATAATAATCATAATGGTAAAATTGCTACAAACGGATTTGCCAATCCCTTCATTGACCGAAATGTTCTTAAAAAGACGCTTCCCTACCTTACTTATTTAACCATCTTCGGAAACAGAATTACAGATACAGCGGACATAGAAATCGTTGATGATACGGAATTGATTGAATTTGCGAAAGCATATGGCGTTGCCCCGATTATGTTTCTGACTACATTAACAACTCAAGGATTAGGCAGTCAGGAAACTTCCTATAAAATATTATATGATCCAGATCTGGTTGATCGTTTTATCGAAAATGTTCTGAATCTTCTGAATACTAAGGGATATTATGGAGTTAACATTACCTTTCAGTTTAT
Source organism: Mobilitalea sp. (assembly GCA_035564175.1). Lineage (GTDB taxonomy): Bacteria > Bacillota > Clostridia > Lachnospirales > Lachnospiraceae > Mobilitalea. Next base: position 10,782 of record DATMUM010000024.1, on the reverse strand, counting down.
TAATCAGGAGAATATTGAGATTTATAATAATCTAATTATAAAGCTAGTTAATGTTGTAAAAAGTGCGGGTTATTACATATACATTACCTTATCGCCAAGGCCAGTTTATACTTTGAATGAAACAGCATTTGAGGAATTTGATTACTCCTATATAGCTAGTCTTGTGGATGGTATACTGTTTATGTCCTTTAATTTCGGATATTCCTTTGGCCCACCGGAGCCTATCGTCTCGGTGCAGCTGATGACTGATTATTCCAAATTTGCTGTTACGATCATGCCTCCTGAAAAATTAACCATCGGACTTTCGGTTATTGGTTACGATTGGAAGCTTCCATATGTAGCTGGTATATCTAAGGCAAATTCGCTGAGCATTAATTCAGCCATAGATTTAGCGGCCGACAAAGAAGTTGTGATTCAATTTGATGAAGTTTCGCAGACACCTTTTTACAATTACACGGAAAGTGTATTACCTATCAAACATATTGTATGGTTTATTGATGCAAGAACTGTAAATGGTACTGTAAAATTAATTACAGAACACAAATTCCATGGAATCAACATTTGGAACATCATGTATTATTACTCGCAGCAGTGGCTGGTTATTAATTCTCAATATGAAATAATAACTGTTCTGTAGCAATAAATCATAAAATCATATCAGCCCTCCAGTGATGCAGGTAGGATTAACATTACCTAATACATTGCCGGAGGGCTGAAGTTTATTGATTTACTTGAATAACCTTTTCTAAAAGCTTAGGTTGAATGAACAGATAGATCCATTGATCCGGTTCCCTATGCCCTCCCGGAATCTCATAGGTATCTCTGTCTTTACTTTACAATTCAATTAATCAAAAAGATTATTTAATCTCTAAATCTTGAAGACTTCTTTTTATTTCTCTCGTTTGTATTATTGAAACGAGACGGGATCCCATTTCTAACCATATAAATCATCTTATCCAAATATCGCTGAACAGATGAGAATTGTTACTATCATATAGACATACGCAGTAAGGAGAAACCATGAAGAAGTTTATCAAATTCATTTTCATTGTAATTTTATTTCTACTTTCTTTATCCATTTTCAAACAGATTGCCTGTTTCATTGGAAAGAATCGAAAGAAACAGTTGGTATAATTTGTAAATTAATTTTTCTTCAAAGTTGAAGATAAATGAAATATACTAACGTTATAGTTATCGGAGCTGAAGGGAGGCGGAAATAATTAATAACGAGCAGTATTATGAATACCTGATCGATACTTATCAGAATTTAGTTTATTCCATATGTTTTAAGATCGTAAGAGATTACTTTGACGCCGAAGATCTTGCCCAGGAAACCTTCATTTCCGCTTACAAGCATTTATCAACCTTCGACCGGCAGTATGAAAAAGCCTGGCTCAGCCGGATAGCAACAAATAAATGTCTTGATTTTATCAAACGAGCGGATCGGCAGAGTATACCTACCGAAGATGAATACTTCGTTACCCAGGCGAACAAGGAAGCCTCACCGGAGCAAAATATACTGGAGGCTGAGGTCCGAAGACAATTATCCGAACGGTGCAACAGCTTAAAATCACCTTACCGTGAAATTGCCTTGGATTATTTTTACCGTGAACTATCTGCTGCTGAAATAGCTGCCAACACAGGCAAAAACCTAAAGACAGTCCAAACCCAGATCTACCGGGCAAGGGCTCTACTGCAGAAAAATTATCGAAAGGGGGCACTGATCAATGAATGAAATGACTCATATTTCTAACTCAGAATTTAATACATTTCAAAATGACATCATGAATCAAAAAGAAAAAGAAGCATTCCTAGAACATATCTGCTCCTGTGATTTCTGTTCCGATCAATTCGCTGCCATGATGTCCGAGGTTGTCATTGAAGCCCCGAAGGACATGAAAGCTAACATATTGAGAGCTTCGAAGAGGCCTGAAGTACAGCTGGCAATCAAGTATAAAGAAACATCGAAACGGATGCAATTATTCATATACAGCCTAAAGGTTGGCACCGCTACCGTAGTAGCACTGTTACTTCTGCTATTAACCATGAATTCCACTTTTTTTTCGAATTCTTCGAATTTTCCTGGTACAGTTAAGACGGATATCTCGGAGAATCAAGAAGATAAAGTCCCTCTGACTACGCAAATCAGAGATAATATGGACGCAATCAGCAATAATATATTGAATTTTTCCAATAATATCATAAATATGGAGGTTATGAATAATGATAAGAAAAAAGAGTAGCTTTTTAACATTTTGTTTTTCATTTTTACCCGGTGCCGGTCAGATGTATATGGGGTTCATGAAGAGGGGTGTCAGTCTGATGTCTGCCTTCTTCCTACTAATATTTATATCAGTCTGGCTGGATAGCGGTACATTGATGCTCGCAATGCCGATACTCTGGTTCTTTGCTTTCTTTGATACCTTTAATCTGCGAGCTATGCCGGATGATGAGTTCTATGCTATGGAGGATGATTACCTTATCATTCCGGAGTTCGCTAAAGAAAAGACGAAAATTCTGCAAAGTAAATATCGTAATTTATTAGCATTAGTATTAATTTTCGTTGGTTTTTCCATGCTATGGAACAATATATGTGATTTGCTGGGTGAATTTCTTCCAGACTACATCAGCAATGTTTTTTATGAAATCGGCAGGTATTTCCCTTCGCTCGTAATTGGTTTTGCAATCATTGCTCTCGGACTTTATCTGATCCGTGGCAAGAAACAGGATCTTGATACAACAGAAAAAACTGCAATGCTTCAGGATAAAGGAGGCTTTTAATTATGGCTAAAACACATAGAGTCGGAACAATAACCCTGGGTGGAATGCTGATCTCCTTCGGCGTACTCTTCCTCCTTCGAATTTTCATTACAACCTTATCCTACAGTATCATTTTTAAGCTCTGGCCGATTATATTTATTTTCCTGGGGATAGAGATTTTAGCCGCTAACTTCAGACAGAAGGAAACCACATTGATCTATGATAAGACTGCTTTTGCACTGATTATCGTACTTTCCTTCTTTGCTATGGGTATGTCAGTGATTGATTTTATTATGAGCCATGTAGATTATAACGTTGCCACCCATATCACTTATTAGCTTTTTACTTTTCCATATGATATATTTGAAATACTCCTATTTCTATGAAGAAAGCACCAAATACCAACACCTTCACCAATGAAGATCGGGCGAAGCATCTAATGGTAAGCTATAGAAATTGAATTATGTCAGGCTGTCGTTCTAAAAAATGATATGCTGCCCCCAGCTAGACAATGATTTTAATTTTTCATTGTCTAGCTGGGAGCAGCATATCATTTCTTAATGCGACAGCCCCGTTTATATGTTCCGGTTCCCTTCCTAATTTTATATAACTTCGTTTATACATTATGCTCTGTCAAAGTCTTTCTATAAGAAAGATATCCGAATAAATATATCTAAGCAGTGTTACAATACCCGCAGGTTCTTCAAGGATATATCCATGATCGGTGAGGAATGGGTCAGGGCTCCACACGAGATATAATCTACACCGATTTCTGAAAGCTCTTGAATTCTTGCCTTCGTTACATTACCGGAGCATTCCGTCTCAGCTCTTCCACTTACTCTGCGAACAGCTTCCTTCATAGTCACAGTATCCATATTATCCAGCATGATAATGTCAGCTCCGGCTTCTAAGGCTTCCTCCAGCATCTCAAGATTTTCTACCTCTACTTCAATTTTACGGACGAAAGGCGCATATTCCTTTGCAAATGCGACTGCCTGCTTAACTCCGCCTGCTGCCGCTATATGATTGTCCTTAAGAAGAATACCATCGGATAAATTAAATCTGTGGTTATATCCTCCCCCAACCTTTACCGCGTATTTTTCAAAAATTCTCATATTCGGAGTCGTCTTGCGGGTATCTAAAAGCTTCGTTTTTGTCCCTTTTAAATAATCGGCGATTTCCCTTGTATGAGTAGCTATTCCGCTCATTCTCTGCAGATAGTTCAAGGCAGTTCTTTCACCAGATAACAACGCACGTACATCACCGGTAATTACAGCTAATAGCTGTCCGTTCTTCACGAAATCCCCGTCCTTACAGTAGGTCTGAAGCTCTGCGGAAGAGTCCAGCAATTGAAATACCCTGCAGAACACATCAAGGCCTGCAATTACCCCATCCTGCTTGCATAGCAGCTGTGCCTGCCCCTTCTTACTGTCACGTATTACGGCATTGGTTGTTATATCCTCGCTGGTGATATCCTCTTTTAACGCCTGCAATATCAAATCATCCACATTTAATCTGAAAGTTATGGTGTTGTTCATCCTGACTGCTCCTCTCAATTTCCTTCCGTACCATTTCCTTATATTCTGATTTTATTTGTTCTATATTGTTATAACAACATAAATTTACCAAGGGTTTTACAGAAGCAGTTCTATCAAAGGTATCTGTGATATGAGCGGCTGCCATCTTGGCAAATACGAGACTTTCCAACAAGGAATTGCTGGCCAGTCTGTTGGCTCCATGGACTCCGTTGCAACTGGTCTCTCCCACTGCATAGAGATGCTCCATGGAGGTCTGACTGTTTAAATCCACTTTAATTCCTCCCATAAAATAATGCTGAGCGGGAGTAACCGGAATGCAGTCTGTCGTAATATCAATGCCTTCTGATAGACAGTGCTCATAAATATTAGGAAACCTCTTCTTTATTGTCTCTTTTCCAAGATGCTTAACTGAAAGCCAGACATGATTACTTCCTTCCCTTCTCATCTGCTTATGGATTTCCCTGGTAAGCAGATCTCTTGGAAGCAGCTCATCGACAAATCGTTCCATCCTGTTATTGTACAGATAAGCCCCTTCCCCACGAACAGATTCCGATATAAGAAATCTTCTGCCCGGTTTTGTAGAATAAAGCACTGTCGGGTGAATCTGAATATAATTGATATTCTGGAGTTCAATATTATGCTTGATTGCGATTGCCAGTGCATCTCCGGTAAGATGTGCATAATTCGTAGAGGCTTGATACAATCCGCCGATACCCCCTGTGGCCAGAATGACATAACTTGCATCAACTCTTGTGATCACATCGTTTTTATCACGCAGTATTATGCCCGTACAGCGGTTTTGGCTGCAGACTAAGTCTATCATCTCAGTATGTTCAGAAATTCTAATATTCTTGCGCACTTTTACCTGCTCGAGAAGCTTTGTGGTAATTTCTTTCCCTGTCACATCTTTATGATATAGAATACGCGCCTTGGAATGAGCTCCTTCTCTTGTATACTTTAATTGACCGTTCTCCTGCTCAAACTCTACTCCGTAAGTAGTTAAATCCTTAATCACCTCCGGTGATTTTTGGATCATCTGATGGACAGCAGCCTTATTATTCTCATAATGCCCTGCCTTCATGGTATCCTGATAGAAGCTTTCATAATCGCCTTCCTCCTTTAGGACACAGATACCACCCTGGGCTAGGAAGGAATCACTCTCTTCCATGCTGCTTTTCGTTATTAATAATATATTTTTAGCTTCCGGCAGATTGAGGGCACTGAAAAGCCCTGCGACTCCGGTTCCTACAATAATAATGTCCGTTTCAGGCTTCATTATAGTTCACGTTCCTTTCGCTCCGCTTTGTCACTTAGTTCTATCTGGCAAGCTCAAGCATTCTAACAAGGGCTTTATTCGCTTCGATCCGAAGCTCTTCCTTCAGCTCAATCACATGTTCCATCTTTTCTAACTGATCCAGAACCTTTTCGGCAGTTATCCTTTTCATATTTGGGCAGAACTGCCTGTGTCCGACAGAATAGAATCTTTTTCCCGGATTTTTAAGTTCAAGCTCATATAATACCCCCATCTCAGTACAGATGATAAAGGTATCCGCATTACTATTTGTGGCAAAATCAATAATTCCAGCAGTACTTCCTATATAGTCAGCAAGCTCAAGTACATCCAAGGTACATTCCGGATGCGCCAAAACCTTTGCTTCCGGATGGATTTTCTTTGCCTGAAGGACATTCTCTTTCTTGATGCTGGTATGTACATGGCAGAAACCGTCATTCAGGATAAACTTTTTCTCCGGCAGGGACTTCGCGATATACCTTCCCAGATTTCCATCCGGGATGAAATATATATGCTTATTCGGCAGAGCCTTTACGATCTTCAGTGCATTCGCCGAAGTAACAATCACATCCGAGGCAGCTTTGATTTCTGCAGTAGAATTGATATAACATACCACTGCTGCATCCTCAAAATCTTCTCTTACCTTACTAATTCTATCAAGATCAGCCATATGAGCCATCGGACAATCCGCATAACTATCAGGCATGATTACGGTTTTCTCCGGATTGAGTATTTTTGCACTTTCTCCCATGAAAGATACCCCACAGAACATAATTGTCTTATGAGGTACTTCGGCAGCGATTTTACTTAAGTAATAAGAATCGCCTACATAATCGGCCAAAGCTTGGATGGATCCATCCGTATAATAATGGGCCAGAATAACGACATCCTTCTCCTTCTTCAGTTCCTTGATCCGTTCAATTGTTTCAGTCATCGATTTCCTCCTGTTTCAGCAAACTTTGAAAAGAGTATATCATATGTATATTCAGTTGACAAGACATATGTATACTCGCTTATTGTCACGTGTCTTTACACACTGTTATATATGAATGATCTACAACTCTGGATCAAAATCTCTGAATCAAAATTTCTGGATCAATATTTCTGGATCAATATTTCTGGATTAATATCTCTGAAACAATATTTCTGAATCAATTCATTATGAAAGACAATTCAATCACTTGTAAAGAATAAAAGGGTGCTGCAGCTAATACATCAAACCATATGAGAGGATTGATTTTATCGCTGCAACACCCAAATTTATACTATATTACATAGTTTCGATTATGATACGCCAATAAGAATTTATTATATAGCAACCTTCTCAATAAAAAGGGATAAATTCTCCATCAGGTTATAATATTTATCTGCAATCTTAACCACCGGACGCAGGGGATAAGACTGATTCTGCTTTATGATAACACCTTCTGCTTTATTATTTAAACGAACCGGTAATCCCACCGGATAGATATATAGTGCTTCATGAAAGGCTTGGAAGATGGCCGGATCGAACTTAATATTTACCAGTGCCTGCGTTTGCTCAAAGCATTCATAAGTCATCAAGCTGCTTGAGCGAAGCTGAGTTTCATAAAAATCACATATAGACAGTATCTTTACAAGATCCAGCTGTTTCTCCTTTTCTACCTTGTAGGCTCCTTTGCCATCATAGGTTTCTGTCTGGAACCTAACTGACATGTAAGTAAGTACGGAACAGTTTTTCCGCTTCATAAAATCAAAGGCTGCCTCATAATGAGGAATATCCTTTAAATTGGGATCTTTTTTCTTTAACAGCTTCCCGATATCATGCATTAAAGCAATAAAAGCTGCCATCTCGATTTTCTCCGTATTCAGTTTAAGAATGCTTGCTGTCCGGACCGCCAGAATTGCCACGTTCATCGAATGCTGGATCAGATCATCCTTCTCCATGATTTCATTAGCCGGAAGACTGACGGGTTCATTTTTAATCTCCGGTAAAAGCTCCATCCGGATAAATCTTAATAAATCAATATTGTTAAACTCATTCTTTTCAATTCCACTATAAACCTGCTGGAGTTTTGTAAATATCTTCGCTCTTCTGTCAACATCTACCGTTTCCTGCAGCTCAATATCATAATTATCATCCTCAATATATACCGCATACAATCCACTATTCTTCAGCCGTTCGATTACTCTGATAGAGAGGACTACACCTTCATTAATCAATTTGCTGCCTTCCTTCGATTTAATCGGAACAGCTAATTTCTTGTTTTCCAGGCCTTCATCGAGTTTTGCCAGACGCATCTGCCTTCCCCCCCCTTGGGATTTATTCCTTTGTAAGTTTTCCGTTGGTGATTCATATTAATTCCGGTGGTAAAATTATGTAATTTTCACACATTACTATATTCGATCAGTAGTTACGAATTTTTGGGGTACCTTTCACAAATAATAATAAAAATATTTTTAATAAGAGGTGATTTCATGGGTGTATCTCATAAAGGAGCAATATCACTGGGACTTCTCTATATCCCGGTCGGACTTTATACCACTACAAGGGATAATGATGTCAAATTCAATCAACTTTGTAAGGATACGAAGGAACGTGTAAAATATAAAAAATACTGCCCGAGCTGTAATAAGGAAGTAAAACCGGATGAGATTATCAAGGGTTATGAGTATGAAAATGATAAATATGTAGTCATGACAGAGGAAGAAATGGAAAAGATCAAGACGAAGAAGGACAAAACAATCCATATCCTTCAATTTGTAAAATTATCCGAGATTGACCAGATATATTATGAGCGAAATTATTATGCCATACCTGAAGCCGGCGCGGAAAAAGCCTTTGAGCTTCTGCGGGCTGCCATGTTAAAGGAGCAAAAAGTGGCTCTGGCTAAAACCGTAATCGGTACAAAAGAAAATCTGATCGTGCTATATCCGACAGAGGAAGGTATCATCGCTAAGACACTGTTCTATCAGGAGGAGATTGTTACTGTCCCAAAGCAAATAACGAATGTGGAACTGAACGATGCAGAGATAACGATGGCGAAAACCTTGATTAATTCAATGACCGGACCCTTTGAGCCTGCTCAGTATAAGGATGAATATCAGGAACGGCTCCGGAGTGCAATCATGCAGAAGATTCACGGCGAAGATATCGTCGCCGCCGATACCTCCGGACCGAATAATGTCATTGATTTAATGGAGGCACTCCAGAGAACTTTGGCGATGTCACAGGATCAGAAGCTGAGTGGTACTGCATAATGGATTTGTTTGAAGAGAAAAATATCAAACCAATGCTGATTTCCGAAATGACGGAGCCCTTTAATGATCCTGACTGGATTTATGAACTGAAGCTGGACGGCATCCGCTGTATCGCCTATCTGGATAAGGAGACGGAGCTGCGTAATAAGCGAAATGACCGGCTGCTTCCCAAGGTTCCGGAGCTGGCGCAGATCTATAAGCAAGTAAAGGAGCGCTGCATTTTAGATGGTGAATTGGTGATTCTCAAGAATGGTGTTCCTGACTTTTTCGAGTTGCAGAAACGGGCGCTTACCTCCAACCGTTTCAAGCTTCAGCTCTCTTCCGATAGTTTCCCTGCATGTTTTGTGGCCTATGATATTCTTTACCGAAAGGATACACAGCTGAATGATCTTACTCTCCTTGAGCGTAAAGCAATACTGGCAGATACCTTACAGGAAGACCCAAAATTAGCCATCAGCCGGTACATTTCGGAGAAAGGTATTGAGCTCTTTGCCATTGCGAAAAACCAGCAGCTGGAAGGTGTCGTAGCAAAGAAAAGTAACAGCAGATATTATTTTGATAAACGAACCAAGGACTGGATTAAATTCAAGTTCCTAGCTGACCAGGACTTTGTTGTCTGCGGTTATATTGTCAAGGAAAAGGGGGTCACCAGTGTCATTCTCGGGCAGTACAGCGGCGAGGAACTGATTTATAAAGGCCATGTAACCTTCGGGGTAAAATATGGTGACTTGAAAAAGCTTGAAACCATGAACCACTCTCCTTTTCTTATCACCACTCCGGGCAATGAGGCTGCCGTCTGGCTGAAGCCGGAGCTGGTCTGCGTCGTGCAGTACATGCCAAACGACAAAGGTACCCTGCGCCAGCCGGTATTGAAAGGTTTTCGGGATGACAAGGAACCGAGAGAATGTACTGAAAAATGACATGTTATAACTATGTGAAATATATAAAGCATCCCCATTGACCTTGATATGCTCTTTCTATAATAAACAGCTTTCATTATTTATGCTGACTACCACAAGGAGGAGCATATCAATGTCAATACGGATGTTTTTATTCTAGTTTCTATAGGTGCTCTTTCTTTCCAATCTAAATTGAAATGTCCATACAGGTTAACATGAGCATAACTAAGCGGTGACAAAGCTCTGAAATCATCAGGCATTAGCATATGGGTGTACACCCTTCATTGGTCTCCATGATTCTATAATACAGCGGCATATCCGTTATAAATATCGATATTATAATTAAATTATTCCTTTTTTGTTAAAGATTTGTCGATAATTGTTGCAAACACAGGGATATGATTGTATTATAACTAAATAAAATATTGAATTCACAAACTAAGCTTTCAGTTGGAGGATACCATGAAAAGTATAAAATTAAAATTACTTCTATCATTTTCTTTATTATTAGTTGTCGTAGCCTTAACCATAGCGGTTATTTCCGTTAAAACAGCCGAATATGTAATGAAAGGAAGTGCCGAAGATACTGTTCAGCTATTAGCCTCAGATGGATCTAAATTAGTAGAAAGCAGGATGAATAACCTGATTACGGAGCTTTCTACATTGGCTCTGCTGGATGCGGTAAAATCGAATGATCTGAAAAAGCAGTTATCTGTACTGAAGAATCAGCTGTCATCTTCAGAATTTATGGATTTCGGTATTGTTCAAAAGGATGGTACTGCTAATTTTACAGATGGATCAAAGAGTCAGCTGGCTGACCGTAATTACATAGCAAAAGCATTGAGCGGAGAAGCAAATATATCGGATGTCATAATTAGTGAAACAACAGGGGAGCCTGTTATCATGGTGGCAGTTCCTATTTATAACGGCGCTGAGGTTACCGGAGTATTAATCGGTAGTAAAGATGGCACCACACTCAGTACTATCACGAGCGATATTGGATTTGGTAAAAAAGGATATGCTTATATCGTTAACAATTTGGGTCAAATCATAG
>DATMUM010000023.1:0-26470 GCA_035564175.1 Mobilitalea sp. | reverse complement strand
CGATGAAGATAAGTATCAGAAAGACGATGATGACCTTCAAAGAGAAGACGCAATCGACGGAATGGATGATGCTCACGTAAATTACGGCGAGAATTCTCATAATGACGGTGACTGGACAGAAACAGAATTCAACCTTAAGGGCATCACAGAAGACGATTACAGCGACGGTCTGTAATAACAGTTAAATAAGAGTCAGATTATATGTGTAGTCATTTTATCGCATACAATTCGGATTGATGAATATGAAAAACGGGTTCGGAGACGTAAGTCTCCGAGCCCGTTTTTATCATGTTAAGTGAATTAAGTAATTAATAACTTGTATAATAATTTGAGATTATTGAATGAATAATAAATCGGGTAAAGAATACTATGAAAGTATATTGTAAAAGTATATTGTAAAAGTATATTGCGAAAGTATGTTAGAATCAGTTTAGAATCATGCTTATCTTATGTTCGTAAGAAAAAATGATTGCAATTACAAAAAAAGTTTTGTATCATGATACTAAATGTTTTGGAGGATGCTTATTCATGAATTGTGAATAATTTTCCAATCCATCTTGTTATAGAAAGGATGAGGTTTTAGGGTATGGAATATTTAAAAAAATATGAAGAATGGTTGACGAACTCATACTTTGATGAGGCAACCAGAGCTGAATTGGCTGCACTCAAAGAAAATGAGATTGAAATAAAGGAAAGATTCTTTAAAGATCTCGAGTTTGGTACCGGCGGTTTAAGAGGTATTTTAGGCGCCGGCGTAAACAGAATGAACTTGTATACAGTTAGAAGAGCAACACAAGGACTTGCAAATACTATAAAGAAGCAGGGTGGGGAAAAGAAAGGCGTTGCTATCGCATACGATTCCAGAAGAATGTCTCCAGAATTCGCACTTGACTCCGCATTATGTCTTGCTGCCAATGGAATTCACGCATATCTGTTTGAATCCCTACGCCCCACACCGGAGCTTTCCTTCTCTGTCAGAGAATTAGGCTGCATTGCTGGTATTGTAATCACAGCAAGCCATAACCCGGCCGAGTATAACGGATATAAGGTATATTGGGAAGACGGCGCTCAGATTACTTATCCGAAGGATGTAGAGATCATAAATGAAGTAAATGCTATCAATGACTTTGCCGCTGCAAAGACAATGAAGAAGGAAGATGCTTTAGCACAGGGCCTTCTTACTATCATCGGTAAAGAGATTGATGATAAATATATTGCTGAACTTAAGAAATTGGTTGTTAATCCAATCAATGAGGAAAGCAAGAAAATGAAAATTGTTTATACTCCTTTACATGGAACCGGTAATCTTCCGGTAAGAAGAATATTAAAGGAGCTTGGCTTTGAGGATGTATATATTGTTCCTGAACAGGAATTACCTGACTCTGAGTTCTCAACAGTTGGATATCCTAATCCGGAAGATCCGAAGGTATTTGCCTTAGCTAAGAAGCTGGCAAAAGAGGTAGGAGCTGACCTTATTCTTGCAACTGATCCGGATGCGGATCGTCTTGGTATCATGGTTAAGGATGAGAAGGGTGAATTCGTTCTTTTCAATGGTAATATGACCGGAGCCTTAATTGCGGAATATGAGTTTTCACAGAAGGCTGAGAAAGGTATCTTACCTAAGAATGCAGCCTTGATTAAGACTATCGTTACAGGCAATATCTCCGATAAAATTGCTGAGTATTATAATGCAAAGCTGATCGAGGTGTTGACTGGTTTTAAATATATCGGTGAGCAGATTAAATTCTTTGAGGAAACCGGCTCTAATAAATATATCTTTGGATATGAAGAGAGCTATGGTTGCCTTGTAGGGACCCATTCCAGGGATAAGGATGCGGTAGTTGCTGTTATGTGTCTCTGCGAAGCAGCAGCTTATTATAAATCCAAAGGCATCTCTCTTTATGAACAGATGAACAATATCTATAAGAAATACGGTTATTTCAAAGAAGATCTCGTATCAGTAACCTTGAAGGGTATTACAGGTATGGAGAAAATCAAAGAGATCATGGCCGGATATCGTAAGAACCCTCCGAAGAAAGCAGGAGACTTTAAAGTTCTTAAGGTAAGAGATTATCAGGAGGATACCATCACTGATATGGAGACCAGAGCAGTTACCCTAACCGGATTACCGAAGTCGGATGTTTTGTATTTTGACTTAAATGATAATGGATGGTGTGCAGTCAGACCTTCCGGTACTGAGCCTAAAATCAAATTTTACTTTGGTGTGAAGGGTGACAGTATGGAAGATGCTGATGCAAAATTGAAGAAATTAATGAATGATGAGGTGTTTAAGGTTAGCTAAAGTTTTGTTTATAATTGTATAGTATAAAAGAAAAGGAGGATGAGATCCGAAAGGATGATTCCCCCTTTTCTTTATTTCTGCTGGACGTTATTAGTTTATGAACTGATACAGTCTCATGGAGTGGAAAAATATTCATCATAGCATATACGAAAAATTATACTATAATAATTCTATACTGTATCATGGAATTCGTAAGTAAATATTAGATTTAAAAAATTTTAATTTATAAAAACAAGAAATCAGCTTAAAATAATCATGTGGGGACAAAGTAGTCATGCTTTATATGTAAAAAAACTAGCGATAAATTGAAAGTCTGAATATTATAAGTAAATGAATCCTTATAAAAGATGGAGTTGTATTATGAAACTACAGAAAGTTTGAAACACTAACGCTCTAATGCAACATTTTTAGTATAATGTTGTATTAATTATATAAGATATAATAATACATATCAACAAAATTTTTAATTAATTTTCATATTACTACATATTTTAACATAATATAGAAATAAATCCTATTTATTAATTTTGCCGAATATTTAGAATTGAACCAAGGTATATAACTCATCCTTTTGATCCTGGCTAATTCCAATATATCTTAATGTTACAGACTGAGAACTATGATTAAAGGTATCCATAATAAGACCTATGTTATGATTTGATAACTTATAGGTCCAGTAACCCCAGGTTTTTCTCAGGCTATGTGTTCCAAAATTCTCTATACCTACGTATTTTGCAGCCTCCTTAAGTATGCGATATGCCTGAACTCTGTCAAAATGCGTTCCTTTTCTACTCCAAAATAGATAACTGCCTGAAGTTAACTTCTCCTTTAAAACGTAATTATTTAATTCGTTACATAAAGAACGATTCAATTTTATCTTTTTTTCTTTTCCTGTCTTCCTTTCTATCAAAGTCAAATATTCCTTAAAATGACCATTACATATGACATTCTCCAGTTTCAGCGGCAGTATATCACTGATCCTTAGGCCTGTATTTAGTCCGAATTTAAATAATAAACCGTACTTTGCATTCTTATTCATTAAATAAGAATACATTTGATTAATCTTATCCATATCTCTGATTGGCTCAACAGTCATTTGTTCTCCTGCTTTCTTTTTCTTCAAAATTAGATACTAGTAAATACATAAATAGATAAATTATGGAATACTTAGATTTCCCTAATACAACATTATACTAAATCTGTTGCATTAGAATCAATTTGAAAAAAATGGTATCTGATTTGCCTGCGCGAAATTGTAAAAATAGGTAAGCAGAATAGTAGAATTGAATATTAACGATCATTTTCATGGAAAAGGAGAGTGAAAACAGAATGACGGAAATAGTGAAAAAGTTACTAGAGGAAGAGGAGGATACCCAAAAGGGAAGATATCTGATATTTGCATTAGATAATGAAATGTTTGGTATAGAGATACAATACGTAATCGAAATAATCAGTATCCAAACGATAACAACTGTCCCGGAGATGCCGGAATATATTAAAGGTATCATAAATCTGAGAGGAAAGATTATTCCACTCATGGATGTTCGAATCCGCTTTAAGAAAGCTGCAAAGGAATACAATGACAGAACCTGTGTTATTGTGGTTGACGTGAATAATGTGTCCTTAGGCTTGATCGTTGACAGTGTATCAGAGGTCTTATCAATTCCTGAGGAGGATTCCGTAGATCCACCTAAAATGAATAATTCTATGGCGAACAACTATATTAGAAAAATAGGTAAAGTAGGAACGGAAGTCAAATTACTTCTTGATTGTTCCAAGCTTATATCGGATGACATATTGGATAATTTAGAAAATATTAACTAATTCTAATTGCAGAAGGAGATACATAAGATGAGATGGTTTAAAAACTTGAAAATTGCAGCAAAACTGATTATAAGCTTTATTCTGGTTTCCATGATAGCAGGTACCGTAGGAACAATCGGATTTATTAATATTAATCAAATCAATAATGCTGATACACAGCTATATAGCGATAATACCTTGGGAATTAGTAATATAGGCAAGGCAGCAATATATTATCAGAGAATACGATTCAATACAGTTAAAATGATGCTGGATGATTCTGCAATAGATGAGAGTATGCAAAAAATATCCAATTATACTCAGGAAGTTAATAATTATCTTGACCAATATAATGGAACTACGTTTACCGGCGACGATAAGAAGCTTTTTGATGATTTGTCCAAGAATTGGGAGGAATACTCGGCCTATATCACATCCATAACGGATGATATAAAGAATAAAAATGCCGACCAAGCCAAGGAACTTATCTTTGGTGTAGCACAGGACTCTGCAGATCAGCTGCAATCCTCTTTTGATGCAATATTTGATTATAACACCAATGCTGCAAAAGTGAAATCCGATTCTAATTCAGCGTTAGCCAGAACTTCTTCTATCATGATGATCATAGTGATTGCTGTAGGGGTAATTTTAGCGATACTGTTAGGAATATTTATTTCTGGTATTATCAGCAGACCGGTCAATGAAATAGTTCGTGCCGCAGAGCAATTGTCACTGGGAAATGTTAATATTGATATAAAATCTGATACAAAAGACGAATTGGGTAAATTGATGGAAACCTTCGGAAGAATGATAGCGAGTATCCGCGGTCAGGCTCTGGCAGTTGAAAAAATAGCTGACGGAGATCTTACCATTGTAATAGATGTCAGATCGGAACAGGATTTATTGGGTAAAAAGTTAACTGAAATGGTTGAAAAGAACAATGAGATCTTACATAATATCTCAAATGCTTCTGAACAGGTTGCTTCAGGAGCCAAGCAAATATCAGATTCCAGCATGGCTTTATCTCAGGGGGCTACGGAGCAGGCTAGTTCGGTAGAAGAATTGACTGCCTCCTTGGAGGAAATATCCACACAAACCAATTTGAACGCCCAGAACGCCAATAAAGCCAATGAATTAGCAGAGATTGCAAAGCAGAATGCAATTGAAGGAAATGCACAGATGAAGGATATGCAGAAGGCAATGGAGGAAATTAATGAATCCTCCAGCAGTATTTCAAAGATTATTAAGGTAATTGATGAAATTGCATTCCAGACCAATATATTAGCTTTGAATGCAGCTGTGGAAGCGGCAAGGGCAGGGCAGCATGGAAAGGGTTTTGCTGTAGTAGCGGAAGAGGTAAGAAATCTTGCAGCCAGATCAGCGAGTGCTGCAAGTGAGACCACGGAGATGATAGAAGGGTCAATTAAGAAGGTAGAAGTTGGAACTCGTATTGCTAATGTAACTGCCGCTGCGCTGAACAAAATCGTTGAGGATGTATCCCGGGCAGCTTTACTGGTAAATGATATTGCAACAGCATCCAATGAACAGGCTCTTGGAATATCACAGATCAATCAGGGAATCATGCAGGTTTCACAAGTAGTACAGACCAATTCGGCAACCTCTGAGGAAACTGCTGCAGCCAGTGAAGAATTATCAAGCCAATCTGAATTACTCAATGATACGGTTAAACGCTTTAAATTGAAAAAAGCAGGTATGAAAAATATGCCGGAAGCTATCCATCCCGATATCCTCAGACTGCTTGAGAATATGTCGGATAATTCCAGAGATAGTAAAAGCAGCGATGAAAAAAATCCGGATGCAGCTTTATTGAAACCTAAAATTCTTTTATCGGATAAAGAATTTGGCAAATATTAAAGGAGTGCTAATATGCTAAAGTGGTCAGATAATTTCTCTGTTCATCATCCGGAGCTGGATAAACAGCATAAAGTTCTGATCAGTATCGTGGATGATCTGACAAAAGCTATTGATGACAATAATAGCAGAGAAAGTACCGTCCTAGACATAGCAATCCGTCTGGATGAATATATACAGGAACATTTCCGTTATGAAGAAGCTCTCATGAAACAATATTCATATCCGGATAAAGAAATTCATATCAGCCAACATGAATTGATTAATGATAAAATTACCGGTTTTAATATCTATGAAGTGGGAAAACCGATGGAATTTTATGAGGATGCTCTTGTATTCTGTGCGGAATGGCTATTATATCATATCATGCATTCTGATCGAAGGCTGGGGCTATATCTAAACCAGTATTAAAATAAGGCTTTATCTATACCTACCGGCATAATCAAGTGATTATGCCGGTAGGTACTGATAATGGCAAAGACTTACAGGGAGTGCTTCCTAATGAATACTCAAAATAATAATGCAGCAATACTTGAAATGTATCTATATGAAACGAATCAGCTGGTAACCCAGCTGGAAGAAATCATACTGGAGTTTGAGCGAATCAATTACTTCACGGCAGATGGTATTAATGAGGTATTTCGAATCATGCATACGATCAAAGGATCTTCAGCAATGATGATGGTAAGTAATATTGTTGAATTAGCTCATTGTCTGGAAGACATATTTTATTATCTGCGTGAAGGCAGACCAAAGAATGTGGAATATTCGGCTTTGGTTGATCTTGTGCTACAGGGAATCGATTTCATAAAGCAGGAAGTTGAAAAAATGAAGAACGGAGAGCCATCCGACGGTGATAACAGGAAGTTAACAGCTTCCTGTAAAACATTTCTTCAAAAAATGCAGATAAAATTCGTGGATGATTTATCTGTTATTATGAAGGACCAACCGGAAGGTATGGAAGCAGTTTACGATAATACTTTAAGCTCTCTTTCGGAAGGGAATAATTTTTTCCGGGCAGTCATCTATTTTACGGAAGGCTGTGAAATGGAAAATATCCGGGCGTTTGCTATTATTCACAATTTAAAACAATACGCGAAGGAATATCATTATTTTCCGAAGAATCTGATTGATAATGAGATAAGTATTACGGATATCAGAAAGAATGGCTTTGAGGTTCTGTTCAGAACGGATTATACATACCAACAGCAACAGGATATCCTTCAGCAAACGATTTTCCTCCAGGAGCTCTTACTGGAGCAGTATGATGATGAGGCTGTTTATCGGAAGGCGGTTCAATCGAAAAACGATACCAGGGAACTGCTTCCGGATACCAGCAGTAACTCGTCTGATATAAACAGAAGGGAAGCTGACAACGGGATTAGCATGCATACCTCTAGTTTAAAGAATATAATCAGTGTTAATGTAGATAAGCTGGATAAGCTTATGGATTTGGTCGGTGAAATGGTTATCGCTGAGGCTATGGTAATTCAGAATCCTGACCTGAACGGATTAGTGCTGAATAATTTTAATAAAGCGGCAGGACACCTGAATAAAATTATCAATGAGATGCAGGATACGGTTATGTCTATCCGAATGCTTCCCTTATCACCAACCTTTCAGAGAATGCATCGTATCGTGAGGGATATGAGCAGGAAGCTATGTAAGGAAATTAACTTAGAGATTCTTGGGGAAGAAACTGAGGTTGATAAAAATATTATAGAGCATATTAATGATCCGTTAATGCATCTGGTCAGAAATGCAATTGACCATGGGATAGAAGCCAAGGAGGATAGGGTGGCCTTAGGGAAAAAAGAAGAAGGAACCATTTCGATTGAGGCTAAAAATTCCGGAAGTGATGTACTTATCATTGTTAAGGACGATGGAAGGGGACTTAATAAGCAGAAAATATATAGCAAAGCCTATGAAAACGGATTGGTTGATCGAAAGCTGGAGGAAATGTCAGATAAAGAAATATTCGGACTTATTTTTCTCCCTGGATTTTCAACAAAGGATGATGTAACTGAATTTTCCGGTCGTGGAGTCGGAATGGATGTGGTATCTAAAAATGTTGAATTGATTGGCGGCTCCCTGTCCGTTGAGAGCCATGCCGGCATCGGGACTACCATTACGATAAAGATACCTCTGACTCTGGCTATCGTTGACGGAATGAATATTGAAGTTGGTTCCTCGATCTTTACTATTCCGGTAACTAGTGTTAAGGAAGCCTTTTGTGTGCATGAAAAAGATATTATCAAGGATACGGAAGGCCTGGATATGATTATGGTCAGAGGAAAATGTTATCCACTTCTGAAATTATATGAGATATTTAAGATAGATACAGGTATCACGGATTATCGGAGCGGGATTGTTATGATGCTTGAACAGGAAGATAAAATTATTTGCATTTTAGCGGACCGATTATTGGGAAAGCAACAGGTGGTGGTAAAGGCATTGCCCAAATATATTCAGGAGAAAAAAACAAAAAATATCGCTGGCTGCACTTTATTAGGAGATGGTAGTATTAGTCTGATTATTGACGTTGCAGGAATTATGAATCTCATTTCAGCTTAGAAAACCCTATATCAAAGTAAATAAATATGGATGCAGACAGTAGGGAATGACTCTTACTTTGAGATTAAACTATAACACTATGAAGTGCATCCGGATCTGTCGCAATAACCGCAGAAATGTAAAGAATAACACGTTTGTAATTATTGTAATTATTGACTGTAGCTTTCGTCAGCTTTTTGTCATTGATCAAATATAAAAAGAAAAGTATAAAATTATTTCCATATATTTCATGATACACCCCAAAAATTACCAATCGTATTTCGAATGATATAGTAGAAATAGCGAAAGGAGTTAAAATCATGAAAAGAATATTATGTATGATTATCACAGTAGTACTTATATTCACTACAACAGATACTGCATTAGCAAAAAAACACCGCGATGATAATAAAAAGAATGACAAAAACTACGAGCAGAACGACGATTCGAATGATGATGAGCAGGAATATAAGAACGACGATTCAAATGATGATGAACAGGAATACAAAAACTACGATTCGAAAGATGATAAGCAGGAATTCAAGATAGATGATTCACCTGTTATTAAATACGGCAGATATAAATTACCAATTGGGCCTATTACAAAGGGTATGGGAGCAACAGTAGCATTTGATAAGGATACCGCTGTTCTTACTGTAGTAAAGGATACCACTAGAATTGTTATTAGTTTTAAAGAGAAAACGGTATATGTAAATGGTATAAAAGATGACAATTCAGGGATTTTTACCGCCAAAGAAAATAAAAAAATGACGGTATTGATCAAGTATATTGCAGGAAAACTTGGGTTTCAATGTGATGTTGATGACGATGAGATTGTCATTGATGTACCAGGCCAAGTAAATGGACTTGATGTGCCAACCAATGTTACCGTTATGCCTGTTGGTGCAACAGTTTTAGCGAACACATTAAACAGCACAACGCTCTATATGACAGCATCAGCTAAGATTACAGCCGGACAGGCGACCGGCGGTAGGGCTGAATTATATGTAGGTTCAATCAAAGTTGCAACAGATTCATATATTACTGCGACAGATACATCGGTTACATTTACAACGTCAGATGATACACCGACAAATGCTGAATTGCAGTCAATCATACCGAAAGGCGGTGTTGTATCTGTCAAACTTTATAATGCAAATAATACAGTAGTTACAAGCGCAGTAGGGAATCCAACTCTTACTGTTGATTATGTGGTACCTACAATCACCGGAATAATTTCTGCAGCCTATAATGCCTCAGGTAACCAGATCAAGCTTAATGTTACTGGTGCCAG
Source organism: Mobilitalea sp. (assembly GCA_035564175.1). Lineage (GTDB taxonomy): Bacteria > Bacillota > Clostridia > Lachnospirales > Lachnospiraceae > Mobilitalea. Next base: position 16,646 of record DATMUM010000023.1, on the reverse strand, counting down.
TGCAATTGGTGATAAGGTAGATGTAACCAAGATTACCTTAACAGATGCTGTACTTGGAAGAACCTATCAACTGACGAGCAATTCAAGTGGTGTTATCAGCAGTGCCAATTTAATAGAAATTAATCTGGGATCTACTGACAAGCTTTGCTTAGCAGGCTTTGGGAGTTCATCGACATACCTTACCTTAGCGATAGGCTCCTTGCTGAGGGATGCAGCTGGTAATGTTTCACCTGGATTTACAACAACGGTAACAATTCCGATATCTGTAGTAACAGCACTTGATTTACCAACGAATGTTACTGTAGCGCCGGTTGGAACAACAGTCATAGCGAATACCCTGAACAGCACGACTCAATATTTGACTGCAGCAGCCAACATAATTGCAGGCCAGGCAACAGGCGGCAGAGCAGAACTGTATGTAGGAAACAGACTGGTTTCAGTGGATTCTTATATTGGGGCCAGTGATACCACAGTAACATTTAATACCTCGGACGGCTCACCTACCAATGCCGAGCTGCAGGCAGTTATACCTGCAGGTGGTGTGGTGACGGTGAAGCTCTATAATGTAAATGGTAACTCAGTAACCAGTGCGGTTGGCAATCCAACACTGATTGTTGATTACGCAATCCCGACGATAACCAGCATTACCTCTGTAATCTATAATGTACCAAGTAACCAGTTATATCTTATTGTAACCGGAGCCGGAGCAGTCGGTGATAAGGTTGATGTAACGAAGATTACGTTGTATGATGCCTCGCTCGGCAGGTATTACCAGTTAACCAATAATGCTACGACGGGTTCCAATGGAACAGTTAACAGTTCGACGTCCATCTTAATTAATATTGGCTCGGTAGATAAAGTAAATCTGACTGGCTTCGGGACAACAACGGTTTACCTAACTGTTTCTACCAGTAATTTATTGTATGATACTGCCGGTAATATATCGAATGTACTAGTAAATCAGACGATACCGGTGACAGTAATTAAATAATAATGAATGTAAAATCCAGCTTAAAAATTACTAACTAATGTAAGTCAGCAGTTTAATATGGAAAGGTTTATTAGGATATAATCATACAAATAAATAACGGAAAGGGCTGTTGCAAAACGCAAGCGACTTGTACTTTGTGAGAGAATCACGCTATCTTGCTCGATTTTTCTGCTCCATGACGCTTCGAATATAATGTGTCTGTGCAAAGGGTGGCCTATTGAATGAGAAGGTCACGCTGCCAGATGCATATCTAGCAGAAAAACTCATAAGATTGATATGATATTCTTTAATAGTGGAAGCAATAAGTTTGCAGCAGCCTTTTCATCTTTCATATTATAAGAGACATTTCGACACAGTAATACATATTTTATTCTTTTCGAATAGCTGGTATTGAGTATCATATTTCAGTTCTGGACACAGAAAATTTACACCCTCGCTTTTCTTATTCTGTCTTTCGGTAACCTATTCACCACTTATTCTTGTGAATTCGGTCTTTCGCTTTGATCACATGTTGTGAATTAATCACTGCATTCTCCATCGGATAACCTAAAGCTATATAGCAGGGCATGACATAATTATCCGGATGTCCGATTAATTCCTGGAGATACTTGGTTTCCTTGGCAAAGGGAATGCGGAAAGCTGCTCCTAAGCCCTCTGCAGCCGCTGCCAGAAAAATATTCTCGATACAGCACCAGATAGATGCGAAACCGTTCAGGTCGTTTATACTTTTTGGCTTCAATATGGGGCCATCCTGCCGGAAGAAAGGTAAGATAATGCAACCTGAATGATACAGCATGGAGTATTGCTTCGGAACTCCGTCCGTATACATCTCTCTTTGACAGGAATCCGTCATCTGATAGCGGTCCAGAAAAGCTTCTACCTGCTTTTTGGTGAATTTCTTTGGGATTTTATGAATCAACTCTGCTTTCTCTTCTTTATCGGTGAATACAACAAATTCCCAGCTACGAAGGTGATCATTCGTAGGAGCTTTCAACCCGGCATTAATAATTTTCTCAATCAGCTCCGTGGGAAGCTCCTTGTCCTGCAGATCACGGATCGTGCGCCTTTGATCAATGGCTTTATATAGGTCCATCACAATATTTCCTCCTTATTTTCCTAACATATGTTATATTCTAACACATGAGCCAAATGAATGCAAACAAATGTTTGGCATTTGGCTGGCAGATATTTATTAAAAAGATGCCGGTAGATGGAAGGTAAAATGGAATTTAAAAAAGGTGCCTTGCTTCAGGCACCTTAAACTATTCTAAAACCACTCTAAACTATTCAAAACTTACGGCGCCGGTTTCTTTCACAGGTATGTTAAGTTTAAACTAATTTCTGTCCGCAGTTCGGGCAAAAATTCGCGCTCCCTGTCTTAGTTCCGCAGTTCGGACAGAAATTCGGCTTAGTACCGGACTGATCATTAGGAGTATTATTTGCCTGATTTAATGCATTAGCCGTATTCTGATGATTAGCGTTGTTCACATTCTGCATCATCTGATTTGCCATGTTCATTCCCATCATCATACCGGCCATATCGGAGGCAACACCGCCGCCATGCATCTTACCGGAGGTCATGCCTTCTGTCATGGCAATGGTCTGGTAACGGTTTATATCACCTACCATGCCTTGGGATGCAATCTTATTGATCATCGCCTGGATCTCTTCCGGATAGGTGAAGCTCATAATGTTGAAGGCAGTAACAGACATTCCGGAATCAAACAGCTGCATATCAAGATCCGTACGAATTCCATTTGAGATATCAAAGGAATTAGCCTGAAGGTTGAACATATCCTTGCCTTCTTTGGATATCCATTTCATCAGAAGCTGATCTAAGATAGTAACGATACGAAGTCTGACATCTTCCACATAATAGGACTGCTTTACACCGGCGATTTTATCGATCAGCTTAATATAATCAGCGACCTTAAAGGTAAAGGTACCGTTAGCGCGAATTGGAAGACCGCCGGGAAATTGGGGAGTAGGAATGTTAATCGCATTCTGGGTACCCCATTTTACGATGAATTCCTTGGTGTTGATAAATAAAACCTCCGCACGCATACCGCTGTTGAAGCCGAATTTAAAGCCTGCAAGAGTTGAAAGGAAGGGGATAATCTGTGACTCAATATCATAATCACCTTCATCCTTAAAGATTCCTTCCACTTTACCATTAAACATAAATACGGCATCCTGGCCGGGGCGGATGATCAGACGGCTTCCCTTCTTAATCTCATCGTTACTCCACTTATAAAAGATCATGTCGTCGCGGAATTCCTGCCACTCAACAACATTTGCAAACTGTCTTGAAAATAAACCCATAACAATTTCCTCCCATGTTAGATGTGATATTTCTAAAATCAATATTACTATAGGATAGTTTCCTATAGAAAGGTCTTGATATTATTCTTGTCATTTCAAAGTATATTATAATTCAAATAAGCAGGAAAAACCATTAAAAACTTCCTCGGCTGGTACTGTGGGAATTACCTCCTGCCGATACTCCGCCACTGAAGCCGCCACCGGAGTTATTATTGTTCTGCGGTTTTCTAACCCTGGTTACGGTAGTCCTAAGATAATCATCCCTTCGTCCGATTAAACCGGAATGATTTTGGTCCATATAAGTATTCCCGCCAACAGTCATCCGTCCTCCTGAATTATATGCCATAATTGCAACGGTAATTGCACCGACTGCAACAGCAACTCCTAGCTGCAGCCACAGGTTGGTCAGAATGGAGGGCTCAGAGGAACCGGAACTAGTATTTACGTAGTTACCGTATTGATCCTCCTTGGTATAATTACCACTTGTATTCGGAATAGCAGTTTCCTTCATATAAGCAGCGGAGTCTTTGATATAAAGTTCAAAGGCTGTTGCATAGTCAGTATCAGTTAAATAAGGAGTAATCTCTTTAATAATGACATCTCCCCGGCTGGAAGGAATATAATTTTCAGCATTTCCGTAGGCTTCCAATACAACCTGACGATTATGCATATCAATCAGTAAAATGACACTGTCATTATAGGTGCCATATAAGGAAGTATCATAGAAATTTTCAATGTATTTTTCTCCATCCACGGCAGAGGAATCATTATGAGTAAGGATGAAAATGTTGATTCCAGCCTCATTGCCATAAGAAACACACATTTCCTCCATATCAGTCAGCTTCGATGTGGATAAAAGCTCGGCATTATCATAAATATGTTGATAAGTATCCGAGGTTTCTGATGCCAGGACAGATCTGGCAGGGAGTATTATTACCGACATGATCAGGCACAACAGCGCCAGGAATGATAATAATTTTTTTGATTTTCTCATGCTAAGCCACCTCCTAACAATAAGGTAAGCAATCGGAAGATAATGAAGGTTCCGGTAGATATACCTGTAATCCAGGCCAGCATTTTAGCTTTACTTAGAGGCGGTTTGCCGACGATTTTACCTGTCTGGCCATTCATCATGAAAATGTGCTCTGCCTGCCTGTAGTCATAACATACCATCCATACTGGCATCATCGTGTAATCAGCCCTCTTTTTCCTTATATTAATATCCTCGCGGTTCATATTAACCGTGGTATAACCGGAAATTGTGGAGCGGATGTACTGATCTACATAGCTTCCCACACGGTCCTTGATACGGGGCAGCATCTGTTCGTCATCAAAATCATATTTCTCGGCGATATAACCGGCAAGATAAGGCATATTGAAATTTTTCAAATTGCGGTAATCATAGGGTTCAAGCTTATCCATCATACCATCGTCCATTTTCTTGGAGGAATCACAGGGGATACGGTTATAATTCAAGTCAACCTTACGATAGACATGGTACCATTTTGTTTCGGTATAAATCCAGTCTCCCATGGTATAAGTACGGACTCTGGTGCAGGTAGCTTCTGCCTCACCGCGGCCGTTCAAATCGTATAACCAGAAAGGAACATAGAGACCTGTAATATTCTTAATTCGATCCGCAGTCATGAAATCACCCGGTGTCAGAAGTCCTTTCCTGCACCATTTTTTGAAGGCTTCCTGCGCCTGCTCTTTACTGATGGTAAAGGGTACGACTAAAGCAGGAGCGAGCTTACCTTTTAAACGGTCGCCAAGGACAACCCCGGCTCCACAGAAGCTGCAGGTAGTAGCAGTGGTCTGCGCATCCGTAATCAGAACTGCACCACAGTTATTGCAATGATATTCGTTTGCTTCATTCTCTCCGAAGGTGGAATGATTGCTGGGTTCATCTTCATGCGAAGGGTCTGAATAGTCATGTTCAAAGGCGGCTTCGGAAGCTCTTCTGTCATCCTCATCCATATCATAGGAAACATCACCTTCCGGATGGGAGGTTCCTTTGCCCGCCATATTCTCGATATTATCCGTTCTGCCGCAGCTGGCGCAGCGAAGCATTCCGGTCTGGCTGTCAAAAGCCATGTCAGCCCCGCAATTAGGGCATTTATATTGTACAACCGTGGACATCCTAATCCTCCTTGCTCTTTAGGAGGATCTCTCCTCCTTTACTCGATAAAATGCCCGCAAATGAAAAAGATATGATCTTTCTTTGCGGACATTTATCTATGTTATCAATAATTCTTAAGTTTCTATTTACCTAAGCTTGCCTTTAATGCTGCCAGTTCATCATCCACGTTACTCTGCTCAGTGTATTTCTTGGTCAGATCCTCAATGGTCTGTTCTTTCGAAGAGTTGTTAAGCTCTGCCATCGCATTCGCCTTATCAAGAGCCTTGTCAGCCATATCTTCATATTTTTTAAAGCTTGCAATAGAATCATTGGCACTGGTTACGGAAGATTCCATCTTGTTGATACGCTCCTGGGTCTTAGCAACTGCAAGTTTACCTTTGATCATATCCTTACGTGCTTCCAGTTCGTTAATGTCTTCCACTAACTTATCATGCATCTCACGCATATGTGTTGCATTGGTATGAGCCAGATCATAAGCTTCCTGAAGCCCCGGCTGTCTGGAAGATAAGGTGGCCTTCTGCTCAAGGAATTTACGTGCATCTTCATCGTTATTTGTTTCTAATGCTTTAACTGCATAAGACTGCATCTTAGCGATGTCTGTATTACACTCATCCAGTGCTCTTTTTGCTCTTTGCTCCTCAGCCATAATAGCTGCTGTTTCTGATTTCACCTTACCAAGGTCGGAATTGAGGTTTCTCAGGCACTGGTCAATCATTTTCTCAGGGTCCTCAGCCTTGTCTAACAGTGCATTGATGTTACTTGTCATAATGTCTTTGAATCTTGTTAAAATACCCATTTTCATTTACCTCCATTATATTGTATCTACGGCCTTGCATGTATATGCTTTAACAACCCAATAATATAATATGAACGCTCTGCTTGAGCCGTATTGTTAACTAATTACAGTTACAAGTTTATTATTAAATAGGTCTATCGTCAAGTTAAATTCTGGTTAGAATACTTAGAGAACGTTAAGCCTGAGTGGTTAAAGTGAACGCAAAAGCCGGGAATTCCGGTTTATATTGTATTTCTGGATTTCCTGGTTTATAATAGGTAAAAGTTACGTGCCATGGAAATGGCATGGCTGTCTGCTTGCGGCAGGCAGATTCAAATCGCAGATGAAACAGAAAGTGAGAATGTTATGTGGATTGCAAAGGATTGGAAGGATTATGAAGTCATCGAAACCTCAAGCGGTGAGAAACTGGAACGCTGGGGACAATATATATTGGTACGTCCGGACCCACAGGTTATCTGGAATACACCAAAGCAGCATAAGGGATGGAAGAAGCCGAATGCACATTATCACAGAAGCTCTAAGGGAGGCGGAGAATGGGAATTCTTTGATCTTCCGAAGCAGTGGGATGTCAGCTACAAGGGTCTGACCTTCAACCTGCAGCCCTTCAACTTTAAGCATACCGGTTTGTTTCCTGAGCAGGCGGTAAACTGGGACTGGCTCTCGGAGAAGATTACCAGTGTTAAGGACAGACAGGTAAAGGTTCTGAATCTATTTGCATATACGGGAGGTGCTACTCTGGCAGCAGCCAAAGCCGGTGCAGCAGTAACCCACGTGGATGCCTCCAAGGGTATGGTTACCTGGGCAAAGGAAAATGCGGTGGCTTCAGGCCTTGGTGATGCTCCAATCCGATTTATCGTCGATGACTGCGTTAAGTTCGTGGAAAGAGAAATACGCCGAGAGAATAAATACGATGCTATTATTATGGATCCACCTTCCTATGGTAGAGGACCAAAGGGTGAGACCTGGAAGATTGAGGATAATATCCATTCTTTCATTCAGCTTTGCACCCAGGTGTTATCCGAGGAACCGTTATTCTTCCTGTTGAATTCCTATACGACCGGTTTGCAGGCAGGCGTATTAACCTATATGCTGTCCGAGGAGCTGGGCAAGAAATTTGGCGGCAAAGTATCCTCGGATGAAATCGGTTTGCCGCTGTCCGGTTACGGATTAGTATTACCCTGTGGCGCATCGGGACGTTGGGAAAGAGTTTAATCAATACAAAATGAAGCTATTGCGCTATTAGAAATCTTCCTTACTCCATATCTTCCTTAAGATATTTTCTTATGCCGCTGAAGGCATAACCCTTGGCAAGCTCATCAATGGAGTAGTGTTTTTCGGAATTAACTTTTTTCTCCCAATCCTTCAGAGGATAACCTTGTTTTAATACGATAAATTTTGCTATAGTTGGCTGAAGTGCTTTCTTTGGGCAGGCATAGATGCATTTCAGACAGACGGAGCATTTCCTGTCAAAGACAGGTTTTTTATTGACAATACGGATATTATCTACCGGGCAGCCTTTCTGACAGATTCCGCAGCCGTTGCAGCTACTGTTCACCTTGATTTGTTTTCCATAGGATTTGCCTGCGATAGCGGTTTTTTCAATCTCACCGGCAAATGAGAGGAAGCGGTTAAATAAGTCGGGGCGGGTACGGCTAATGACACCGGATAATAGTTCATTTATAATAAAATTAGTTTTCAGAGGCAGTACTTCAAGCAGGCGGATGGCGAGCTCCTCCGGTGTTGCTGCAAGGAAATTCGATGGCATGACAATCATCTGCTCATAGACAACAGGGTATCCCTTCTTCTCTAAGCGATTGATGCAATGCAGCCTGCATGCCTTATTCGGGGTCACTTCCCCACCGCCGGATACTGAGATAACTACAGCGGGACATCTGAGTTCATACGGAAGTTTACTGATAAAATCATAGATGGGCTCGGGTGCATTGGTAGCATATACCGGATAAATAATTACCAGCATATCAGTTTTCTTCAAGGTATAGGAATCGCGGTGATTAAGTTCATGATTAGCTGCCTCAATGTTCTTCTCTGTAAATGAAGCGGTAAATTGCTCCGCAACCTTCCTGGTACTGCCAGTACCACTGAAATAAATGATTTCAACCTTTTTCGGAATTTTATATGTATTCATAATCAAACCACCCTATCTTTGTAATAATTATAATATAGCAGAAATTGGATGAATTTAAAATAGTGTTAAATTATATTATTTTCATCGTTACCCAAGAAGCTATTACCAGGGTTATCACCTATCCTGAGAAGAATTAGGTTGAGATACTGGAATACAGTAATGATCTGAAAGCAATAACCATGAACATTATCAGGGATCAATGGAAAAAGAAACTGAGAGACGGCAGCAGTCTTAATCTGGAGGAGATTAATTACAGTAACGAAGAACCAATCTATAATTAAGTTATACTATAATAGCGAAGAACTGAATAAGAAGGTTGTTATTATGCAGTCGAAGAAGTCAAGAGATTTTGTTCCTGCCTCAGGAGCTGTTCCTAGCGGCGTTGGTAATAACCAGGCTGAAATTATCTACTCCAGTATGAATACTTCTTTCTGTTGGCAGAACCAGGAGCAGGGTATGGAATACTGTATTGTCAGTGATATTTCTGTCGATGAGCTTACTGCATTTGTGGAAGGATTATCAGAAGGAGAATTTGTGATCCTGGTAAGCGAAGAGGAAGTGGTAGAGCCTCAGATTAAAGTAGATGTTGATCTGGTAGCAGAAGAAAATGAACAGGAAAGTGTGGATGCCGGTCACTCTCCCTGGAAGCTGGATCCGGTATTTGTAACACAGGTATTTGCCAGCCTTTTATTATCACCGGAAGGAATTGTAGGAGATTATCCGATCGCTTATAATAATATCGAGATTATCAAAAATAATGGAACAGATGCCGTTGCTGAAATCAAAGACGATAAATCCATTGCTAAGTATGTATATCTAAAACGTCTTGAACGCCAAGTTGAAACAGGAATCTGGTCCGTAGTAGGTTATGACCCGGCTAAGTAAGAAATAAATATGATATGGAATGAAATGTATTTTCTTATTGTATCGGGTGTATATCGTGTTATAATCTTGTTGTATGACATCAAATAAAAAACTATAATTTAACTATAATAGGTAATTACGGGACTCCTTATGTAGCTATGTAATATATTCCAGCAGTAAAATTGTTTCACAATTACTTATAATCAATAATAAAGGGGTGGGTACAGATGAAGCTGTGCATTGCTTTAACTCCGTGCAAAGTCATTTGAGATAGCACTTCGCATGGAGAAAACATCTATCTGATTGTATTTGCCGGTAATCTGTTCATTCCGTTACTCACGGCAAATGTAGAATATATCATGCGAAGCAAGGTTCCGATTGAGCTGCAGGGCAAGATATTTTCCGCAAGGAATATGCTTCAGTACACCAGCATTCCATTGGGAACATTCATGGGTGGTTTTCTGGCTGATAAAATATTCGTTCCATATATGAAAAGTTCAACAACACTTCGAAGCTTATGGGACATATTAGTTGGAAATAGTAAAGGAAGCGGTATTGCATTATTATGTCTGGTAATAGCAGTATTAGGAGTCATCGGCTGCGGAGTCTTCCGGAAAAATGAAGCTATGCTGTCGCTGGATGAGGAATAAGTAAAATTAGATTATAGATTTATAAAGGGTTCTGCAGGTTGTTAATGCCCGGCAGAACCCTTTAAATTATGTAGTGGAATAATAAATCTCTCAGAGCATCTATTGATAAAGCTATCATTGAAGTGATTAGCTAATTTACGGAGGATATTGATAAGATTTTTACATTTAGGATGGGAGACTCTGGATATAAAATTCTTTTCCTTCTATTAAATAATATATTTCTGAATAATACATAAATAAAATTCTTCTGGGCACAATAACCTCAGTTGGGCTTTGGCAGAAAGTTACAATTGAACGAAATGTAGGAACCCCTTAGAAATGCTTGAAATTCTTAAAAAAAGTGCTTGCAAAAGTATAAACAATGCTGTATAATTGCTAATGTTGTGACATTGATAGCGTTGAAACGTGAGGTTGCTACCGATTTCGGGTAGGTTTTCCGTGGAGCGAAGGTCAAGTTATGAAACTGGCGACAAGTCACTGTACCATATAATGTTCTGCCTTGGGCAGATAAAACGTGTGATGAATATCATAGAATTCAGTAGGAGACAACCAATCACTGTTTGTCGAATGTAATCCGGTTTTACCGGATTAATTGTATGAAGTATGAAGATACACACGGATGAGTGTACAGTCACCACTTGTCGTACTGAAATTAAGTGCGAAAAGGAGGCGGCTTTTTTTATGGCAAGTCAAGTAATGAGAATCACATTAAAGGCGTATGATCATCATTTAATCGATCAATCTGCAGGTAAAATCATCGATACTGTGAAGAAGACAGGATCTAAGGTGAGCGGACCAGTTCCGTTGCCGACAAAGAAGGAAGTTGTAACAATTCTGAGAGCGGTTCACAAGTATAAGGATTCCAGAGAGCAGTTTGAGCAGAGAACACACAAGAGATTAATCGATATCATCACACCTACTCAGAAGACTGTTGATGCATTATCCAGATTGGAAATGCCTGCAGGTGTGTATATTGACATTAAGATGAAGACAAAGTAATTCATCCGATGCAATTATTGCATTAAGGTCAGCAATGAAGACAAGTAATTCATCTTATGAATACTGACAGCATAGGAAAGACGTAATAACAACATTATTTAATTAAGAAGAAATCCTTAGGGTTCATATATGATTGTATATAACCATCTAGGATGATTGCACGTAAGTGTAATCCGCTGTAGATTAAACAGGAGGTAAGACAATGAAGAAAGCGATTTTAGCTACAAAGATCGGAATGACTCAGGTTTTCGGTGATAACGGAACTCTTATTCCGGTAACAGTATTGCAGGCTGGTCCTCTTTTCGTTACACAGGTTAAAACTGTAGATAACGACGGATATGCAGCAATACAGGTTGGTTTTGGCGATATCAGAGAATCTCTGGTAAATAAGCCAAGAAAAGGGCACTTTGCAAAAGCAGGTGTTGCTATAAAAAGATATCTTAAAGAATTCCGGTTTGACAATGCTGCTGACTACAAGGTGGGTCAGGAAATCAAAGCTGATATCTTCTCAGAAGGTGACAGAGTTGATGCAGTAGGTAAGACTAAGGGAAAAGGTTTCCAAGGCGCAATCAAGAGACACAACTTATCCAGAGGACCGATGAAGCACGGTTCCAAGTTCCACAGACATGCAGGTTCCAACGGTGCTGCTACCACACCTGGTAGAGTATTCCCTGGCAAGCACATGCCTGGTCATATGGGAGCAGTAAAGGCTACAGTACAGAACCTTGAAGTTGTAAGAATTGATGCAGCTAAGAACCTCATCCTCGTTAAAGGTGCAGTACCTGGACCGAAGAAATCCTTAATCATGCTGAAAGATACAGTAAAGAAAGCAAACTAGAGCTTTAAGAAAGGAGGAACACTTAAATGGCAAATGTAAAAGTTTACAATATCGAAGGCAAGGAAGTTGGTTCATTAGAACTTAACGATGCAGTCTTCGGAGTAGAGATAAATGATCATTTAGTTCATCAGGCAGTTGTTCTGCAGTTAGCTAACAAACGCCAGGGAACACAGAGCGCTAAGACCCGTGCTGAAGTAAGCGGCGGCGGAAGAAAGCCTTGGAGACAAAAAGGAACCGGTCATGCAAGACAGGGTTCAACCAGATCCCCTCAGTGGAAGGGCGGCGGCGTAGTATTTGCTCCCAAGCCGAGAGATTATTCCTTCAAGATGAATAAGAAGGAAAAGGCTCTTGCAATTAAATCAGCTTTAACCTCCAGAGTAAATGAAGCTAAGTTCTTCGTACTGGATGATTTAAGCTTTGATGAGATCAAGACAAAGAAGATGAAGGCAGTTCTTGATAACTTAAAGGTAGGAAAGGCATTAGTAGTAATTGGCGAGAAGAACGACAACGTACAGCTTTCCGCAAGAAACCTTCCGAAGGTTAGAACAGTATTATCAAACTCCATTAACGTATACGACATCTTGAAGTATGATACCATGGTATTAACAAAGGATGCTGTAGCAAAGATAGAGGAGGTGTACGCATAATGGCAGATTTAAAATATTATGATGTAATCCTTAAGCCCATCGTTACTGAGAAGAGTATGAGCACCATGAGTGAGAAAAAGTATACATTTTCAGTTAATCCCGCGGCTACAAAAAATCAGATTAAAGAAGCTGTTGAGAAGATGTTTACCGGTGCTAAGGTGGCAAGCGTAAACACAATTAACCAGGATGGAAAGACACGTAGACGTGGTGCTACTTCCGGTAAGACCTCCAAGGTTAAGAAAGCAATCGTTCAGTTAACAGCTGACAGCGCTGAGATTGAAATTTTCTCAGGCTTATAAGATTTTGAATATATACGAAGATGGTAAGAAAACAATATTTGCGACCTGACGGTCACAGCGGTTCTAGCGAACCGATGCACATAAAATATGCAAACATATTTTGGCGCTGAAAGAGTTTTACTTAACATCTAAATTTCGTTTTTGAAAGGAGTGCACATCATGGGAATTAAAACATATAACCCATATACACCTTCCAGAAGACACATGACTGGTTCTGATTTTACTGAGATTACAGCATCAAAGCCTGAGAAATCATTGGTTGCTTCCTTGAATAAGAATGCAGGCCGTAACAATCAGGGTAAGATCACAGTAAGACACCAGGGCGGTGGTTCTAGAAGAAAATATAGAATTATCGATTTCAAGAGAAGAAAAGACGGTATTCCGGCAACTGTTATCAGCATCGAATACGATCCGAACAGAACAGCAAATATCGCATTAATCAATTATGCAGATGGCGAGAAGGCATACATCCTTGCTCCTAACGGACTTCAGGTTGGCGCTAAGCTTATGAACGGCGAGACTGCAGAAGTTAGAGTAGGTAACTGCTTACCGCTTCAGAACATTCCTGTTGGTACACAGATCCATAACATCGAATTATATCCTGGTAAAGGCGCACAGTTAGTACGTGCAGCTGGTAACTCCGCACAGCTTATGGCTAAGGAAGGTAAGTTCGCAACACTTCGTCTTCCCAGCGGTGAAATGAGATTAGTTCCGATCATCTGCAGAGCAACTGTAGGTCAGGTTGGTAACATTGATCATGAGCTTGTTAATGTAGGTAAAGCAGGACGTAAACGTCACATGGGTATCAGACCTACAGTACGTGGTTCCGTAATGAACCCGAATGACCATCCTCACGGTGGTGGTGAAGGTAGAACCGGTATCGGTCGTCCAGGCCCGGTTACTCCTTGGGGTAAACCTGCTCTTGGTCTTAAGACAAGAAAGCATAACAAGAAGTCTAATAAGCTTATCGTAAGAAGAAGAGACGGAAAAGCAATCAAGTAATTTTTGCATATATAAGATAAAAAATATTAGCAATTCAATCATTACGAATCATTGAATTGTAAAAGCCAGTTCATTTATCAAGAATTCTAAGGAGGTTAGAATACATGGCTCGTTCACTTAAAAAGGGACCATTTGCTGATGATCATTTATTGAAAAAAGTAGATGCGCTGAATACGACCGGTGAGAAATCAGTAATTAAGACATGGTCACGTCGCTCAACTATTTTCCCGCAGATGGTTGGACATACAATCGCAGTACACGACGGCAAGAAGCATGTGCCGGTATATGTAACAGAAGATATGGTTGGTCACAAGCTTGGTGAGTTTGTTGCTACCAGAACCTATAGAGGTCACGGAAAAGACGAAAAGAAAACAAGAAGATAATGCGTGAGCATTGAATGGAAGGAGGTTCATCCATGGCGAAAGGACATAGATCCCAGATAAAGAGAGAAAGAAATGAGCAGAAAGACAACAGAGCAAGTGCAAAGTTATCCTTTGCAAGGATTTCAGTTCAAAAGGCTTGTTTCGTTTTAGACGCCATTCGTGGTAAGGATGTACAGACAGCACTTGGTATCTTAGCATACAGCCCCAGATACGCATCCGCTGTAATTGAAAAAATATTGAAGTCAGCTATTGCAAATGCTGAAGTTAAGAATATGGATACTGCGAAGCTTTACATTGATGAATGTTTTGCTAACCAGGGACCGATTATGAAAAGAATTAGACCTAGAGCACGTGGCACAGCTTATCGTATCGAGAAGAGAATGTGTCATATTACAGTAGTGCTTAATGAGAGATAAGGAGGGCAATAATGGGACAAAAGGTTAATCCTCATGGCTTAAGAGTCGGAGTCATCAACGATTGGGACTCCAGATGGTACGCTGAAGCGGATTTTGCTGATAATCTCGTAGAAGATTACAACATCAGAACATTTCTGAAGAAGAAGTTATACAGCGCTGGAATTTCTAAGATTGAAATTGAAAGAGCATCTGACCGTTTAAAAATAATAATCTATACTGCAAAGCCCGGCGTAGTAATTGGTAGAGCAGGAGCAGAAATTGAGAACTTAAAGAAAGAAATTCAGCAGTTTACTAATAAGAAATTAAACCTTGAAATCAAAGAGATCAAGAAACCTGATCTTAATGCTCAGTTAGTAGCTGAGAATATTGCTACTCAGCTCGAGAATCGTATTTCTTTCAGAAGAGCTATGAAATCAACTATGGCTAGAACCATGAAGGGCGGCGCTAAGGGTATTAAGACTGCTGTTGCTGGTCGTCTTGGCGGAGCTGATATGGCTCGTACTGAATTCTATAGTGAAGGAACTATCCCGTTGCAGACCTTACGTGCCGACATCGATTATGGATTTGCAGAAGCAGATACAACATTTGGTAAATTAGGTGTTAAGGTTTGGATCTATCATGGTGAAGTACTTCCTGTTAAAGCAGCAAAAACAGAAGGGAGCGATAACTAATGTTAATGCCGAAGAGAGTTAAACGCCGTAAGCAATTCCGCGGTAGTATGGCAGGTAAGATATCCAGAGGCAATACAATTAACCAAGGCGAATTTGGTCTTGTTGCAATGGAACCTTGCTGGATTAAATCAAACCAGATTGAAGCAGCCCGTATCGCGATGACCCGTTTTACAAAGCGTGGCGGTAAAGTATATATTAAGATATTCCCTGATAAACCTGTTACGACAAAACCTGCTGAAACCCGTATGGGTTCCGGTAAAGGTTCATTAGAATTTTGGGTAGCTGTTGTTAAACCGGGCCGTGTAATGTTTGAGATCGCTGGTATCCCTGAGGAGACAGCAAAAGAAGCATTACGTCTTGCTATGCATAAATTGCCGGTTAAATGCAAGATAGTATCCCGTGCAGACTTAGAAGGCGGTGAAAACAGTGAAAATTAATAAATATGTAGAAGAGTTAAAGTCAAAATCAGCTACAGAATTAAATATTGAATTAGTAGCTGCGAAGAAGGAACTTTTCAACCTGAGGTTCCAGAATGCAACCAACCAGTTGGATAACACAAGCAGAATTAAGGAAGTTAGAAAAAACATCGCAAGAATCCAGACAGTTATTTCTGATCTTTCTAAGGCTTCTAAAGCTTAAATAGAAAAACGTTATTTAAGCTGGCAAAAAGCACAGAACGTGCTTTTCGCTAGATATCGAAGATAATCATGAACGATCGAATGGTTTTACCTTACAGGTATAACCAAAGGTCATGGAAAGGAGTATCGTTGTGGAAAGAAATTTAAGAAAAGTTCGTATCGGTAAAGTCGTAAGTGACAAGATGGATAAGACTATCGTTGTAGCAGTAGTTGACAACGTAAAGCATCCGCTGTATGGCAAGATTGTAAAGAGAACTTACAAGCTTAAGGCTCATGATGAGAACAATGAGTGCAACATCGGAGATAGAGTAAAGGTAATGGAAACAAGACCCTTATCTAAGGATAAGAGATGGAGACTTGTGGAGATTGTCGAGAAAGCGAAGTAAAGAATTCGACAAGTCGAATTCTTGGGAAGAAAGCAAGTATTCTTCTGGACTGTGGTTAAGTCCATTCGATTATAACTGAAAGGAGTATTATCATGATACAAGCTGAAACCAGACTTAGAGTTGCCGACAATACAGGTGCTAAAGAATTACTTTGCATCAGAGTACTTGGCGGATCAACCAGAAGATATGCTAATATAGGTGATATCATCGTTGCTTCGGTTAAAGATGCAACACCAGGCGGTGTTGTTAAGAAGGGCGATGTTGTTAAGGCGGTTGTTGTCCGTACTGTTAAGGGTTCACGCCGTAAAGATGGTTCCTATATTAGATTTGATGAGAATGCTGCCGTAATTATTAAGGAAGATAAGAATCCTAAGGGAACTCGTATCTTTGGACCGGTAGCGAGAGAATTAAGAGAGAAACAATTCATGAAAATCGTTTCTTTAGCACCAGAAGTATTA
>DATMUM010000022.1:0-2750 GCA_035564175.1 Mobilitalea sp. | reverse complement strand
ATTAGCGAGGTTACGAATTAAGTATTATCGCAAAAGGAGTGTTGTTCATGCAAAATTACGACGTTATAATCATCGGCGCCGGTCCCTCCGGTATTTTTTGTGCCTATGAACTGATAAAAGAAAATAAAAATCTGAAGATATTGATGGTTGAAAAGGGCAGGCCAATCGAAAAGAGAATGTGCCCGAAAAGGACAACGAAGCAATGTATCGGATGCCAGCCATGTTCGATAACGACAGGTTTTGCAGGAGCTGGAGCATTTTCTGATGGAAAGCTCTCCTTATCTCCTGATGTAGGCGGTAATCTTCCGGATATCTTAGGCTATGACAAAGCTTTAGAACTGATCAATGAATCCGACGATATCTATCTGAAGTTCGGTGCAGATACGAATGTCTACGGTGTCGATAAGGAAGTTGAGATCAGGGAAATCAGAAGACGCGCCATCAATGCCAACTTAAAGCTGATTGAATGCCCAATCCGCCATCTTGGCACGGAGGAAGGCTATAAAATATATACAAGACTTCAGGAGCATCTTCTTGCTTCCGGTGTCGAAATCATATTTAACACAATGGTTCAGGACATCATCATTGAAGACCAGAAGGCGAAGGGTATCATTACTTCAAAAGGTGATACCTTCTATGCGGAGGAAGTAGTCTCTGCAATCGGACGTGAAGGCTCCGACTGGTTCAGCCAGATCTGTAAGGCTCATGGAATTGAAACTAAGGTAGGAACCGTTGATATCGGTGTGCGTGTTGAGGTTCGTGATGAGGTTATGGAATTCTTAAATAAGAACCTCTACGAAGCGAAGCTGGTTTACTACACACCAACCTTTGATGATAAGGTCAGAACCTTCTGTACCAATCCATCCGGTGAGGTAGCGACCGAATATTATGAGAATAACCTGGCTGTCGTTAATGGCCATGCCTATAAATCAAAGGATTTAAAGACGAACAATACGAATTTCGCAATTTTGGTTTCCAAGAATTTTACGAAACCTTTTAAGACTCCGATCGAATATGGCAAGCACATCGCTCAGCTAAGCAACATGCTCTGCGGCGGAAGAATCCTGGTTCAGACCTTCGGTGATTTCCAAAGAGGAAGAAGAACGACCGAGGAGCGTCTATGCAGGAATAACTTAATCCCTACGCTTAAGGATGCGGTTCCCGGTGATCTCTCCTTAGTATTCCCTCACCGTATCATGGTGGATATCAAGGAAATGATCCTGGCGCTCGATAAGGTTACGCCCGGTATCGCAAGCGATGAGACACTGCTTTACGGCGTCGAAGTTAAATTCTATTCCAATAAGGTTGTTGTCAATAAGGATTTTGAGACCAGCGTGGAAGGTCTTCGCGCCATCGGTGACGGTGCTTCCGTAACCCGTGGCTTACAGCAGGCTTCCGCGAATGGTATCAGTGTAGCAAGAAGCATTCTTGATAAGATGAAGAAATAAACCACCGTTATAAAAGATGAAATATTAGATACTTACAAAATCCCCCGCTATATGAACCTGCGAAAAAGAAGCAGCTTTTTATATGGCGGGGGATTTTTATCTATTCTATTAATATATGTATCCTGAATTATTGCATGGAAGGATATTGCACGGTGAAAAAGGTTGCTGCAGATGGCAGCGTAGTGCTGTTTCCTTTCTTTCTGATGTAAATTCTACAACCCTGCGATGCTGTTGCTGTCGAAATATACATTAAATTATTATTTGTAACTAATCTCCAGCCGGCCGTCGTTTCATCAAAGGAGTAACCTGGCTTTACTACTGTATACTCGTAAGGGCTCGTTGCTGTTACTTTATGAAATTGCATAACAAGCTTTGAATTCATATAATAGTAAGTAAAATCTGCCGAATTATCACCGATGGTTGGAGTATCTAACTGTCCACTTATATTGACATATGCTGTCTTGGAATAAGAAGCATAAGTCGTCGCAGCCTTTCTGATCATCACAGTCACTGCTTTTGAGCCATTCTCATATAACGCATCGGAAGCTAAATCACTGATTGGCATTGATCTGTCACATTCAATCCATAGCTTAGTGGCTGGATCATAATATTCCATCAATGTGGTAGTATTCAAAGTCATATTTAACGGATTAATTGTAACACTGGGTGCGGCTGCTCTTTTTGTAAGCGTAAAAGATATCTCTTTACTTGGTCGTGCTCCTACGTTATTGCTTCCTGTACCGATAATCTGCGGTGTACGGAATATGATCTTTGCCCCTGTGGAATTAAGTATTTCCATTGTATTCTGGAAATTGTGATAGGATGTGGAGTCTTCATCTAAATCTACCTTGATCCAATTATAATCGGTCTGTTTTCTCCATTCGATCGTGTCGATATCATCTATACCATCGAAGGTAAATTCATTCTCTATTTTATCATAAAGTACTTTAAAATCTTTATTCTTTGCCGGTAGTGTAATTGACTTTACTGTATTAACCGAATTTCCCTTAAAGTATAAAGTTGCTTCATCAGCATCACTAATCCATGAGATATCCATGGAATAGGCTGCGGTTAAACTGTCATATGCACCTTCTACCTCGGTCCAGATATTTCCGTCCGTAGAATAATATACGATTGAATTGTTGTTATCAAAAACCTGAAGTGTCAGATCGTCGTAATCTATTTTACCAAAGGAAATTGGGGTTGCCGTTCCTGCATCTGCCTTAACTGGCGGAATAGCTGATATGATGAAAATGAAAAGCATCAATACCGCTAATGAATATCCAATTTTCTTTAAATTTA
>DATMUM010000021.1:0-42569 GCA_035564175.1 Mobilitalea sp. | reverse complement strand
CACAACGACAACAGATTATTTTATTTACCTGCCATAAGAGAGAACAGGCATTACTGAGTGAACTTAATGTACCCTATCATCTGATTGACCTTTCATGCAGGTCATAAGCAGATATCACTTAAGAAAGCTGTATTCTTTATGACTTAAGATGGATTAGCAGATGCCGCAAAGCAGCATCATGGAGGTTATGATGCCAGATCAAAGAAATACACAATCAAGAAATACACAGTCAAGAAATACGCAATCAAGAAATGCACAGTCAAGTAATACATATCCAAGAAATACACAGCCAAGAAATACACAGTCAAGAAATACACAATCAAGTAATACATATCCAAGAAATACACAACCAAGTTATACACAGTCAAGAAATACACAGCCAAGTAATACACAGACAAGTAATACAAGTGCTAAAAACAAAAAAAGAAGGAGAAGAAGCATCAGACATAAAATTAAGCTTACCCTTCAGATTATCACATTTTTCACACTGTTAGCCATAACAATAGGAATTTTCTACTTTTATCATGCTTACGGGAAGATCATCCTGCAGCTTCAGGCGGAAGCAGTGCAGAAGGTAAGTACTTCTACCGAGGATACCTTCCGTTCCGTTCAGACCAGTCTGGTATATGATGTGCAGGGTAATCTGATTTCAACACTCAAATCGGAAAAGGAAGTGTACTATTTAAAATATGATGAAATACCGACAGCAGTAAAGGATGCCATGATTGTCTCCGAGGATCGTAAATTCCTCGAGCACAGCGGAGTGGATTATTGGGCGAATGTCCGTGCAGCGATTGCGTTAATTAAGCATAAGGGCCATATCACTCAGGGTGCGAGTACGATCACCCAGCAGCTGGCAAGAAATGTATTCCTGACCCATAAGGTTAGCTATGAAAGAAAGATAGAGGAAATCTTCATAGCCCAGGAGTTGGAGAAGAAATATACCAAGAACGAGATTATGGAGTATTATCTGAATGAGATTTATTTTGCCAACGGACATTATGGAATCCAGGCTGCAGCGCAGGGATATTTTGGTGAAGGTGTCGATGCACTGAGTCTGTCACAGCTGGCATTCTTATGTTCCATTCCGAATAATCCGAACCTGTATAATCCTTTGACCAACCTGGATAATACATTAAAAAGAAGGGGCCGAATTCTTCTTCAGATGTATAATGCGGGAAAAATAAACCAGACGGAATATGATGAAGCAATTAAGGAAAAGATTACGCTGCAGCAGAATAAGGCTGATAAGAAGAATTATGTAGAGACCTATGTCTATTATAGTGCGATTCGTGCGCTTATGAAGAGTAAGGGCTTTGAATTCCGGTACCAATTTAACAGCGATGATGATAAAGCTGCTTATAATGCGGCATATGACGATCTGTATAACAGCTGTCAGAAGGACTTATATGTGAAAGGATACCGGATCTACACTTCCATTGATCTTGATAAACAGCAGCAGCTTCAAGAGTCCGTGGATAATGCACTGAAGGGTTTTACAGATGTCAATTCAGATGGTGTATATCAGATGCAGGGAGCTGCGGTCTGTATCGATAATGATACAGGTAAGGTCGT
Source organism: Mobilitalea sp. (assembly GCA_035564175.1). GTDB lineage: Bacteria > Bacillota > Clostridia > Lachnospirales > Lachnospiraceae > Mobilitalea. The sequence goes on along the minus strand of DATMUM010000021.1, from coordinate 40,994 downwards.
AGCAATCGTAGGAGGAAGAGATCAGGATCTGGGAGGCTATACCTTGAACAGAGCATACCAGAGCTATCGCCAGCCAGGAAGCTCAATTAAGCCACTGATTGTATATACCCCCTCCTTTGAACGGGGTTATACACCGGATAGTATGGTGTTAGATAAATATTTTAAAGGCGGACCGAAGAATGCAGGCAACAACTATGCCGGAGAAATAAAGCTGCAGAAGGCAATTGAGGATTCCAGGAATACAATAGCCTGGAAGCTTTTCCAGGAATTAACTCCGGCTGTTGGATTATCTTATCTGCAGAGAATGAATTTTGCCAAGATAACTGATCAGGATTACGTCCCAGCGGCAGCACTTGGCGGCTTGACAGTAGGCGTAAGCCCCGTTGAGATGGCAGCAGCCTACGCAGCAATCGAAAATGACGGTTATTACAGAGAACCCACCTGTATCGTAAAAATAACAGATTCCGAAGGTAAGGAAATCGTAAGTGACAGCATTGAGTCTAAGCAGGTCTATCAGAGCAATGCGGCAAGGATAATGACGGAAGCACTGACCGGAGTAATCAAAAATGGTACGGCAAAGGGCTTAGGTCTTACGAATACCATAAGTGCCGGCAAGACCGGTACGACAAACGATAAGAAGGACGGCTGGTTCGTTGGATATACTCCTTATTACACCACCAGTGTCTGGGTTGGCTATGATATGCCAAAGACCGTGGATAACCTGAAAGGTGCTACCTATCCAGGAACAATATGGCATAATTTTATGGAGAAGCTGCATACGCCTTCCATGACCAGGAAGTTCGAGCTTTATGACTGGAGAGCCGTATTAAAAGCACAGCAGGAAGAGGAAGACCGTAAGAAAGCGGAGGAAGCTGCTATGCTTACTCAGGCGGCTCAGGAAGCTGCTGCGAATGGTTCTGCAGCTCAGGTTACGCAGGTACCTACCGATATTCCGGGAGATACCGGTTATCCGCAGGATACGGGTAATTCAGGGGATACAGGTAATTCAGGGGATAATACTGATAATACGGGTCTGGATACAACAGGTGGAACTTCTGACACATCAGGCCAAACTACGGATGCAGGAGCGGGCGGACAGTCGGGTAATGTAGACGGTACGGATGTACCGTCCGATAATGGTACTTCTGGAACAGGAGATACAAGTGGAGCGACCCCCTCTGCTGGGAATATCACGGGCGGAGCATCAGACCAAGGTGCGACAGGGTATGTACTGCCAGAGGGTCAAAATACTCAGAATACTCAGAATTCACAGAGCAATGGCAGCACAGGTGATAATTCAACAAGTAATCTTCCTTAGAGCAGATAATTTATGATAACGCGAAAGCATTATCATAAATTAACAAATTACAGTCTCAAGATTTTTATAAGTTTCATATTTCATGATTAATTGGCAGGTCATCCAATCTTTCGTATTGATCTAATTGCTTCATGTTTCATGAGTAAAGCCAGATCATCAATTCATTCCCGATATTAAAATAAAATGGCAGGTATCTCAACGATATCTGCCATTTATCTAATAAAATTAATCTATTCAAATTAATCTATTTAAATCAATCTATTTATATTTATCAATAACTATTCAGCATCAACTACATTTTTCTTCGTGTAGCTACCTTGGTTATATTCTTTTAAGATATTCTGAATTCTTTCTACCGGATTTAACAGAACGCTGATACTGTCGTCATGATTTAAGGTATCGATGATCAGAGCAACATACTTGCTCATATCAACGTTAATGTACCAAGGCTTGTTCAGAAGCTCAGGATTCTGGTAAATGAGGTTGGTAGTGAGAACGCGGTAGATTAAGCCCTTCTCAAAAGCTTCGTCCAACTTGGCAAAACCATTTGTGAATAAGCCGAAGGTTGCAGCTACGAAGATTCTTCCTGCATTTCTTCTCTTTAATTCTAGGGCAACATCTAAGATACTCTCACCGGAGGAAATCATATCATCCACGATCAGAACATCTTTGCCTTCTATATCAGTACCAAGGAATTCATGAGCGACAATCGGATTACGTCCATTTACGATTCTTGTATAGTCACGTCTCTTATAGAACATTCCCATATCAAGACCTAAGACATTGGCAAAATATACTGCTCTTGACATACCGCCTTCATCCGGGCTGATTACCATCATGTGGTCAGCATCGAAACGGATATCCGGTACGTTGTGAAGCATTGCCTTTATGAATTGATAGTTTGGAGCTACGGTTTCCAGACTTGTAAGAGGGATGGCATTTTGAACTCTGGGATCATGAGCATCAAAGGTAATGATACTGTCTACACCCATTTGAGTCAGCTCCTGAAGTGCCAGAGCACAATCGAGTGATTCTCTGGAGCTGCGTCTATGTTGTCTGCCTTCATATAAATAAGGCATGATTACTGTTATTCTTCTGGCTTTACCACCGACTGCCGCTATAATTCTTTTCAGATCCTGATAGTGGTCATCCGGTGACATATGGTTGGTATGTCCGCAAACCGAGTAAGTTAAGCTATGGTTGGTTACATCAACAAGCAAGTATAAGTCATCACCTCGAACGGATTCTTTAATCTGACCTTTTGCTTCTCCTGTTCCGAATCTGGGACAACAAGCCTTTAATAAATAAGAATCTCTCTGATAGCCGGAAAAAGCGATGGTACCTTTGTGTTCGCTCTCCCTTTCGTTTCGCCATCCAACAAGATAATCATTCACGTGCTGCCCAAGGGTCTTGCTGCTCTCCAGAGCAATGATACCAAGAGGTCCCACAGGAATAGTTTCTACGATCTTCTCGTTCTTAGACATTAGATTTCCCTCCATGTAATAAGTATTGGTTTCAAAAGCCATTAAAGTTATACCATTATTAAATTCGTTCGTCAAGACGGTTTTCGACTTTTATTATGAATTTACGCCACTGACCGCCTTATGTAGACGAATGTCCTCCCCAATGATACGATGAACGCTGTAGTTGCTTGCAATTCTTGAAAATATACGTTCTCCATAATTTGTATTGATGTTCGTCAACGATAAATTCGTGGAGATCACTGTCGATTTCTGCCTTAGCAGACGTTCATTTATAATAAGATATAATTGGGAATTCGTAAAGGTATTATTCAGTTCCGTACCCAGGTCGTCGATGATTAACAGATCACAATCCAAGATATATTCAAACTGGTTGGAAGCCTCATAGGAGCTGTCCTCATCTTTACTAAACTTATATTTTTCAAGAATGTCAAACAGACGGAAGGCAGTCAGATAGATGACGGTATGACCCCGGTCCAGAAGCTCCTTTGCGATGCAGTTGGCAAGAAAGGTCTTACCGACACCGGTATTGCCAAGTAGCAGCAGATTGTCAGGGTTCTTATGGAAATACCGGATGAAATTTTTACAACCGGCCACCACCTTCTGTATATTGGACAGAGGTGATAACCCCAGGGTTTCGTCGATATAATCATCGGAATAATAGCGGAAGGAAAACTTGCTGAAGTTCTCGCTGGCAAGGATGGATTTAATATTAGAACCGGAATATAATAAATCGGATATCGCCTGCTTGAAGCAGCTGCACTTTTCATTGCCGATATATCCGGTATCCTTGCATTTGCTGCAATGATACTGCATTTCCAGATAGTCCGCCGGGAGCCCGTTCTCGGTAAGTAGCTGAAGCTTTTGTGTCTGAAGCTCGGAGGACCTGTCCTTTAGCTTCTTCAAAGCATTGTCATCCCCGCGAAGAGCCATTCTCCCACTCTGTGCTGACATTGAAATTATTGCCTCTTCTAACTCTTTTAATTCCGGAATCAGTCGATAAGCTTCTTCAATTCTTTTATCCAAAGCATGTTTATTCTGAAAGCGGCGGCTGTCATACTCACGTATAATCTGATTGTACTGATCATTTTTTAAAGCCATGGCGTATATTTCTCCCTTCCGCCGCTTTAGGAACGGCATAACCTTGATGCTTAAGACCCGCAGGATAATTGCAGGATTATAAACCCTTATTCAAAAGCTTCTTTTCAAGCTCAGCATAATCTTTTGCAGAATAGGTTCTCTGAGGAAACTGGTTGAATTTATTGGTGGACGGTTTGATCATGGCTGCCACTTTACTGGTTTCGCTTGCTTTATTGCTCTTTGTAAATTCTTCATCCAGTCTTGCTATATCATTGTGATTCTTTACGTCCTTCTTATACCAGGTTTCAAGAATTTTGTCCGTGTATTTAAAATCTGGCTTTTGTGTTCTTAAGATGGTACGGTTGCAGGCTTCGGCGATGATTTCGTCTGAAAATCCGAAGACCTCCACCCATTTTGTGATGTACTGACGCTCGATTTGGCCGGGAGCACGGTTTAAGCCGAAGGCCTTATTTACGGTATTGAAATGGTCATTATAGGTGGCAGTAGCTTCCTTTGCCTTCTCCTCGGTATCGATGCCCTCCTCAGCCCAGGTTAAGGCAACCGTTTCAATATAAGAAGCATTTTTCTTGCCCTTAGATACACAGTATTCGTACAAATACATAATCAATTCCGGTGAAAAATGCAGCTCTTCATATAAATACAGAATAAGCTGAAGATCCATCGGTTTCAGTGGACGATCCAGATAGATTTCCACAATATGCAGAGCCCATTGAATTTCATCATTGTTCGTCAGTTCTGCAATCTTATCAGAAGAATAGTTCTGCCTTATGGCAGGCTTTTTCTCTGTATGTATGCTTACAGCGATTTCATCCAGTTCACTGTCTGAGTAAGACGGCTCAGGAATTGCATCAGTCTGAATCTTACTCAAGTCAACCAGATAAATTGATGTGACTTCCTTTTGAACATTACGCGTCAGTGTCAGTAAATTTAATTTTTCCCAGTAGGTTAAGGCTCTTACGATGTCCTTTTCTGTGTTTTCCAATCGGTCAGCAATGGAGGAAATAGTCACTTCCGGGCATTTGCCCATATAACAGCGAAGTAAATAAAGATAAACCTTGACATAAGCTCCGTTAGCAGACGGCATAAATTGATCTATAAAGATGTTCGGCACGATAGTAACATCAGAAATGCCCTCAGCATGTAATGATATTTTGCTCATATTGTTACCCTCCAAATTTCCGTGGCTTTTTAACGCCAGCAACATTATAGCACAGATAATTTTATCTGCAAATAGGCTATTTTAAAGGGTTTGTGCGATTTTTGCCTTTGTGGATAATGTGGATAACGTGGATGAAATAATAGTCAAAAGATGTAAAAATATGTTAAAATAAATGAAAACATTGAAAAATCAAGTTTAAATCAAAGTGAAAATCTATAATTGTAGAAAAGATTTTAAGCAATAAAAAATCCACAGTAGTTATCAACTAAATTGTTGATAACACTGTGGATAATGTGGATAACTACAAACCTAGAAGATTTTCTCCCACGGATACTATGTCTCCGGCGCCCATAGTTATCAACAGGTCGCCGTTCATACAATTTTGTAATAAAAAATTTTCAATTTCATCAAAGCACTCAAAATAGTGAACTTCTTTACCTAATTTCTCAAGCTCCCTGGCTAAATCTTTCGAAGAAATATCTCCGGGATCCTTTTCTCTGGAAGCATAGATATCTGCCAGAACTACTTTATCCGCAAGGGATAGAGCCTGTGCAAACTCGCCTAGATGCTGCTTGGTCCTGGAATAGGTATGGGGCTGGAATACGCACCAGATTTCCCGGTGTGGATATTTTTGAGCGGCAGTTAAGGTTGCAACAACCTCCGTCGGGTGGTGTGCATAATCATCAATGACAGTAACTCCGCCGATGACACCCTTGACTTCAAAACGGCGTTTTGAATTAGAAAAGGTGAATAGCGCCTTCTTGATGGTTTCTATCGGAATTCCTACCTGCATCGCAACGCCGATGGCGGGGAGAGAATTAGAAACATTGTGGGTTCCAATCACGTTTAACTGGATGCGGTCGATATATTGACCATGGAAGTATAGATCATAACTACCGACGCTGTGATCATCAAATTCAATGTGATCAGCGGCATAGTCATAGGTCTTTACTTCTTTACAGTAATTCGGATCAATAATTCCGTAGGTGAATACCTCACACTCCAGATCAGAAGTGATCTCCTCATAATGATCTATTTCACCATTGATAAATAACTGACCGTCCTTTGGTAAACGTTTTGCGAAGGTGTGGAAGGAATTACGGATATCAGCGAGATCTTTAAAAAAGTCGAGATGATCTTCATCAATATTTAAAATGATGCTGCGCTTCGGATTAAATTGTAAGAAGGTATTTGTATATTCACAGGCTTCTGTAATAAAATGCTCTGATTTTCCCATACGTATATTACCGCCGATGGCATCCAGGATTCCGCCGACAGAAATCGTAGGATCCAGATTACCCCCCAAAAAGATTAAGGAAAGCATTGAGGTAGTTGTAGTCTTGCCGTGGGTACCGGATACAGCGACTGCGTTATCAAAGTTCAGCATAATCTGGCCAATCATCTCGGCACGGGACAGCATCGGTATGTTTAGGCGTTTTACTTCCATGAACTCCTCATTATCCGGGGCGATAGCTGCGGTATAAACCGCCACATCGATGTCCGGGGTTATATTAGAAGCGCGCTGTCCAAGGAAGAATTCGATGCCTAATTCACTCAGGCGGTCGGTGATGCTACTTTTGTGAGCGTCAGAACCGCTTACTTTAAATTCTAGTGTATGTAGATATTCAGCAAATCCGCTCATGCTTATTCCGCCGATGCCGATAAAATGTATCCGACATGGCTTATAAAAATCTATTTTGTACATGATTAACCTCCATGTTGCCGTTCTACGGCATTTCACTTGGTAAAGCGCGTCTTCGCGCTTTTGACTAAACGAATTATGATCTTGTAATTCGCTTTTGAAAGAGGCTTCTTCAACCTGCTTCCTAATTCTATGATAGTTCCTACTGTTGCATCTAATTGACGCCTAACTACCTGCTATTATAACCCATTTCCCTTAAATTACAATATTAAAATCCTTCCTTGCATAAATATACCGTATCATATTATAAGAATTTTATAGCCATTATATTCAGAAATTTTGATTTGAGTGCTAGGATACTATATAAAAAGGTAAAAAAAGAGTACCTTTTTAACCAAATAAGTGTTAACTTAATGGATATTGGCAAAAAAGTTGCAAATATTTGTTATTTTTTCGTAAATATTATTCACATTTTGCAAGAGACATGCTATAATGACATTATCTAACAGTAATGTAGAATTTGAACGAAACAATGGGGTTTCGACGAAAATGGAAACAGGAAAAGTGAAACTAGTGAAAAACTAACCTTTTCTTAATAACTAACGATAATATTGACAGAAGGGGGACCATGCCATGCAAATTACCGACGTACGCGTACGTAAGGTGAGTAAGGAAGGCAAGATGAAGGCTGTTGTATCTATTACACTTGATAACGAGTTCGTTGTTCACGATATCAAGGTAATTGAGGGTGATAAGGGCTTATTCATTGCAATGCCGAGCAGAAAAGCTGGAGACGGTGAGTACCGCGATATTGCTCATCCTATCAATTCGGATACCAGGGACAAGATCCAGAAGATTATCCTTGAAAAGTACGAAATTGCGGCTTTAGAAACAGAAGGAACAGAAGAATAATTGCAGAAGGCAGTAAAAGCAAAAACGGCAGCTATGGGGCTGCTTTTTTTGTTGGGTTTTGACAGGTTAAAATCTAAAATATTGATCACATATCATAACATAATGGTTGTAACCAACATCGGCTTAGATTATAATAATACAGAAAATATGTTTCTGTGATTAGGAATTGACTGTGGAAGTATATTTGTACTTTTCTGTTTATCGTTAAAGAATAAAATATATTATGACAGCAGTAACTTCATATAATGAATATAATGATAAGGTATATTAGATAAGGTATATTAGTAAAGGCGGTTATTATGAGGGAGACAGTCAGGAATAAATGTGATTTGTTTGCAGACAATTATAAGGAATTAAGTAAGAAGTTCAAATGGGGCTATACAATCAATAATAAATTAGGGTCATTGCTTTATTCCATGGATAACCGTGCTGTGGATACGGATGCAATCAGCCGCTGCCGGAAAATTATCAAGGATAATACGGGTGTTTTCTCACAGTTTAAGGACATCACCAATTTTACCGTATCCGTTATGCTGTCACTGCATTCGGAACCGGAGGCGGTTTTTAAAGGTGCTTTAACCGTGTATAACTTTATGAAGCTGGAGGGCTTCCATGCGTCCCATTATCTTGTCATCGCTGCAACTTCTATCGCCCAGAAAGCAGAGCCTTATTACTATCAGCAGATTGTCAGGGAAGCGAAAAATCATTATACTGTAATGAAGGAGGAACACCCCTGGATTACTTCCTGTGATGATTATGGTTTTGCTGCGCTGCTTGCCTTGGCACAGAAGCCGGTTTCCCAGTCCTCGAGGGAAATGAAGAACTGCTACCGACTGTTAAAGGAGAGCTTTTCCTTCTCCAATGCCGTCCAGGCGTTGGCTGAGGTGCTGGTGTTCAGTGAGGAAGAAACTGCTGCAAAGTGCAAGCGGGTTTATGAATTATCCCAGGCATTAAAACGCAGAAAATGCAAGCTGGGTCCTGGAATGGAATTATCCTTCCTCGGAGTGCTTGCTTTATTAAAGGCGAATTCGGAGCAGCTTGCAGATGAAATAGCAGAAGCTACGCAGTATCTTAAGAACAAGAAGGGCTTCGGCTATTGGTCAGTGACCTCGAGGGAAAGAGTCTTATTTGCTTCTGCCCTGGTCTGCAATGATTATCTTGGCAGTATGAATAAAGAGATCATGGAAATGACTATAAACAATAACATTATTGAGATTATCGTTGCACAGCAGGTGGCAACCATTGCAGCAGCTTCTGCATCAGCGACAGCCGCATCCTCTGCAACTTAAATATCATTACATAGGAAAATACATGTGTTACCGGAAGGGTTAAAGTTATGTACATTATCGTAGGTTTAGGAAATCCAACAGATAAATATCAGGCAACCAGACATAATATCGGATGGGACGCCATTACTAGAATAGCCGATGATTACCGCATTGCCCTGGATTTTAAGAAACACAAGGCAATCTGCGGAAAAGGCTATATAGAAGGTGAGAAGGTAGTAATTGCCCAGCCTATCACCTACATGAATCTCAGTGGTGAAAGCGTCCGGGAGCTTATGGATTTCTATAAGGTAACTCCGGAAGAAATTATTATCATCTATGATGACATCAGCCTGGATGTGGGACAGCTTCGCATCCGCAAGAAGGGAAGTGCCGGCGGCCATAACGGGATGAAAAGCATCATCAGCCATCTTGGAACCGATGAGTTCCCGAGAATTAAGGTTGGAGTCGGTGACAAACCGAAGGACTGGGATCTGGCAGACTATGTGCTCTCAAGATTTCAGCCGGAAGAGCAGCCGGTGATCCGTGAGACTCTGAAGGATACCTCCGATGCCTGCAGGATGATTATTACCTCAGGTATGGAAGCTGCAATGAATCAATATAACCGTAAAAAATAATGTAAATTTGCAAACAGAATGACGAGCTTTTGGATGGCGGAGTATTCTGCTGCATTTTCCTGCGTCTGTATAGGAATATCAAGTCAGTATTAATTATAAAATCAGGCGGTTAATGGGATGCAGATGCTGATGAATAAATTACTTACACGAATTACATTTACAATTAGAATATCATATGAACGCTAGGAGGAAAAATTATTGAAAACCTTTATAGCACCCTTGATGGAATTAAAGGAGTTTAATGATATCAGGGACAACATAAAAATGAAAACTCTGCCGGTACAAGTTACCGGCTGTATTGATTCCCAGAAATGCCACCTGATCCACGGTTTAGGCGAAGAATTCAAGTACCGGGTGATCGTGACTTATAATGATTTGAAGGCGAAGGAAATCTATGAGGATTATCGTTTGTATGATAAGGATGTATTTCTTTATCCGGCAAAGGATATCATCTTCTATAGTGCAGATATCCATGGAAATGCGATTGTAAGGGAGCGTCTTAAGGTTCTTCGAAGAATTATAGAGAAGAAGGATGCAACAATTATCGTATCCATTGATGGCGGAATGGACCGGATTCTTCCATTACAGACCATTAAGGACAGAATTATCTCTATTAGCACCGAATCGGTAATAAAGCTGCAGGAATTCAGTAATTCCTTAGTTCATCTGGGGTATGAAAGACAAGCACAGGTGGAGTCTCCGGGGGAATTTGCAGTCAGGGGCGGTATCATAGACATTTTCCCGTTGACGGAGGAGGCTCCTTACCGTATCGAGCTATGGGGCGATGAGATTGACTCCATCCGAACCTTTGATGTCAGCAGCCAGCGTTCCATTGAGCAGGTAGATGGGCTTGTAATCTATCCGGCAGCAGAAATCATACCGGATGAGGGCAGATTAAAAGCTGGTATCAAGAAGCTGGAAGAGGAAGAGAAGAAATATTATAAAAGCTTAAGAGATCAGTTTAAGACGGAGGAAGCTGCCAGAATTCATCAGATCATCGGGGAATTCAAGGAGAACCTGGAAGCCTTCCAGGGCATGGTTGCGCTAGAAAGCTATATTAATTATTTTTATGAGCAGACCGTAAGCTTCTTCCATTACTTTGATAATGATGACACCATCTTCTTTCTCGATGAGCCGGGACGGCTGGTGGAAAAAGGGGAAGCGGTTGAGACAGAATTCCGTGAGGGCATGATCGGGCGTATCGAGAAGGGATATATCCTTCCGGGCCAGATCGATGTCATCTTTGGATATAAGGAAGCCATGGGCTTTCTGGCAAATAAGAACTCCATCCTGATCAGTACGATGGAGGTTAAGAATAATTTCTATGCTCCGAAGAGAAAATACGATTTCACGGTACAGACCGTGTCTTCTTATCATAAGAATTTTGAGGTTCTTGTTAAGGATCTGGAACGGTGGAAGAAGAATAAATACCGTGTCATCCTGCTTTCCGGTTCCAGAACCAGAGCGATGCGGCTCAGTGAGGATCTTCGGGAATATAACCTGAGTGCATTTTACAGTGATGATATGGACCGCGTACTCCAGAGCGGTGAGATCATGGTGGCTTACGGTAACCTCCGAAGGGGCTTTGAATATCCGCTGATCAAGCTGGTTGTGATCTCCGAGAGTGATATCTTCGGTACGGAGAAAAAGAAGAAACGTAAGAAGCCTTCCTATGAGGGTAATAAGATACAGAGCTTTACGGAGCTGACACCCGGGGATTATGTGGTGCATGAAAACCACGGACTCGGTATCTATAAAGGTATTGAGAAGATTGAGGTAGACAAGGTTACAAAGGATTATATTAAGATAGAATACGGCGGTGGAGGCGTGTTGTATATTCTTGCAACAGGCCTTGATGTGATTCAGAAATATTCCGGCTCCGAGGGAAGAAAGCCGAAGCTGAACAAGTTAAATTCCATTGAATGGAAGAATACAAAAGCAAAGGTAAAGGGCGCTGTAAGAGAGGTTGCCAAGGACCTGGTGGAGCTATATGCACAGAGGCAGCAGAAGGTGGGCTTCCAGTTCAGTTCGGATACCATATGGCAGAGGGAGTTTGAGGAGGCATTTCCTTATGAGGAGACGGATGATCAGCTGAATGCGATCGAAGCTGCCAAGAAGGATATGGAAAGCAGTCGGATTATGGACCGCTTAATCTGTGGTGACGTAGGATATGGTAAAACGGAGATTGCTATCCGTGCCGCCTTCAAGGCGGTATCCGACGGGAAGCAGGTTGTTATTCTGGTGCCGACAACCATTCTTGCACAGCAGCATTATAATACACTGGTACAGCGAATGATGGATTTCCCGGTGAGCATTGATGTGATGTCACGTTTTCGCAGTAGCGCGGAACAGAAGAAGACTCTGGAACGTCTAAAGAAGGGAAACCTGGATATCGTAGTGGGAACACACCGTGTTCTTTCCGCTGATGTCAAATTCAAGAACCTGGGACTGTTGATTGTCGATGAAGAGCAGCGCTTTGGCGTTGGTCATAAGGAAAAGATCAAACAGTTAAAGAAGGATATTGATGTTCTGACTCTTACGGCAACTCCGATTCCCAGAACTCTTCACATGAGCCTGGTAGGAATCCGGGATATGAGCGTTCTTGACGAGCCGCCGGTGGACCGTCTTCCAATCCAGACCTATGTACTGGAGCATAATGATGAAATTATCCGTGAGGCTATCAGCAGGGAGCTGGCAAGAGGAGGACAGGTTTATTATGTCTATAACCGCGTCAATGGTATTGATGAAGTTGCGAATACCGTTGCAAAGCTGGTTCCTGAAGCAAATGTTGCTTTTGCCCACGGACAGATGAATGAGCATACCCTGGAGAAGATTATGTTTGAGTTTATTTCCGGGGAAATTGATGTGCTTGTATCCACGACGATTATTGAAACAGGTCTTGACATTTCGAATGTAAATACTATGATTATTGATGATGCGGATCGTCTTGGATTGTCGCAGCTCTATCAGCTGCGCGGACGTGTCGGGCGTTCCAACCGTACGGCTTATGCCTTCTTAATGTACAAGAGGGATAAGATGCTGCGGGAAATCGCCGAGAAAAGGCTCCATGCCATCAAGGAATTTACAGAGCTGGGCTCCGGTTTTAAGATTGCGATGCGCGATCTGGAGATCCGCGGTGCGGGTAATCTGCTGGGAGCCGAACAGAGCGGACATATGGAAGCAGTCGGTTACGACCTTTACTGCAAGATGCTCAATGAAGCAGTCAAATCCATGAAGGGTGAGGACTTAGAAGAAGATACCTATGAAACCACCGTGGACATGGATATGGATGCGTATATTCCGGCAACCTATATTAAAAATGAAGTACAGAAGCTTGATATCTATAAACGAATAGCAGATATAGAAAATGAAGAAGAAATGATGGATATGCAGGAGGAGCTGATGGATCGCTTCGGAGATATGCCGAGTGCAGTTAATAATCTCCTGAATATTGCTCTGATCAAGGCAATCTGCCATGGCCTGTTCATCGTCGGTCTGGTACACAAAGACAATGAATTAAAGCTGATGATGTATCCAAAAGCAAAGCTTTCAGTTGAGAAGATACCGGAACTAATCGCAAAATATAAGAATAGCCTGAAGCTGATACCGCAGGCGAATCCTTATTTTGTATATCAATTACCGGCAAACCCGAAAGGAAAAGCGGACACGCTAACAACCTTTGATCATTTACGGAAGCTTTTGGAGGATTTTAAGATATTGAAGCAGGAAACAATAGAAGCATTATAGTCTCTAGTGGGACTTAAGAGACTGGAAAGGGGAACAGGTAATGAGAATAAAGAAGAGACTGGTATATATTTTACCGGCATTTTTGATATTAATGCTGTTATCAGCCTGCAGGGCTGGAGCAGAACGTTTTGAGCTGACAAAAGATATGGGTAAATCAGTAGCATCCTTTGAAAGAAAATCCGGTACCAAGCTGATTGAGCAAAGCAACGGAGTCTATCTGATGGAGGATGTCGTACAGGTTATGACAACCGACAAAAAAGTATCAGCAGTAACCTTACTGAAAAACGCCGGTGATTATTCCGTATTCGGTGTGAAAATCGGGATGACGAAGCAGAATACGGATCAGCTGTTAACGGATACCTTCGGAGCGGAGATCGCCAAAACAACGGATACGGAAAAAAATACAGTAACCTATTCCTATCTGAAGAATGAGGATGAACTGTACATCTCTTATGATATTGATAAGGAAACCGTAGTAGGGCTGTCTTATTATAAGATTGATTCGTCCAAGGATCAGGAAAGTACCGGAGAAGCCGCGAATTCCGGTGAACTGATTGCAACCGTCGGTGACACGAAGGTTTATTATAATGAGGCTATGGTTTATCTGAAATCCGCTCAGGAAAAATATGAGGCGGATTATGGTAAAGACATCTGGAATGCGGACATTCTGGGCAATGGCCAGACCTTCGGCAATATGATTAAGCAGGAAGTAATTAATCAAATCACGGAATTAAAGATAATCCGGGCAGAAGCCGGCAAACAGGGAATAACCCTTTCCGAGGAGGAGCAAGCAGAAGCTGCATCCTACGCGAAGGAGCATTATAAAGGGCTCACATCGCAAGATATCAGCAAGTATCTTGTCACCGAGGAGCTGCTTTCACAGGTATACTCAGATAATCTATTGGCAAATAAAATGTTTGAGACACTGACGATTAACGTGAATACCGATGTACCGGATGAGGATGCGAAGCAGATTACGGTACAGGATATCATGGTATACAATACGGATTTTGATGCGGAAGGTAATAAGATTGCATTGTCCGATGAGGATAAGGCAGCAGCTTACGAAAAGATTCAAAATCTTGCGAAGCAGGCAAAAGATACCAAGGATTTCAAAACCTTTGCCGAAGCAAATACGGAGGCCGATACCGTAGAATATACCTTTGGTAAGGGACAGGCTCCCAAAGATTACGGCACTGCCTTCGAGCAGGCTGCTTTCAGCCTGAAGACAGGACATATCAGCGACATCATAGCTACCGATACCGGCTGGCATATCATCTACTGTGTATCCGATTTTAATGAGGACGCAACCATCCAGGTAAAGGAGAATATCATTGAAGAGCGCCGTAATAAGATGTTCTCAGAGCTTTACTCCGAATGGTCGAAGGATTATGAGGTAGTTGTTAACCACGAAGCATGGGATAAGGTTTCCTTTGAGGATTAATGAGAGCGGGGGAAGCTTTTCTCCATGATGCGGTATAATTTATTCAATGCGAAAGCGAGGGAACCCTATGTGCGGAAGATATAATTTTACGGTGGAACAAAGTGATGAGGTCTTGGAAATCCTTGAGAAGCTGAATGCGAAATTCCAGGGAAAGGAGGCAAGAACCGGAGAAGTATTTCCGACGAACCTTGCTCCTATTCTGATAGAAGAGAAGAAGGAAATCTCACCAACGCTCAGCGTATGGGGCTTTCCCAAGTTCGATGGAAAGGGTGTTATTATTAACGCAAGATCGGAGACAGCCTTTGAGAAAAAAACCTTCCGGGATAGTCTGTTAAACCGGCGCTGCATTATACCCTCCACTGGTTTTTATGAGTGGGATAGTGAAAAAAGAAAATATCTATTCCGTCTGGAAGGAACGAATGCTCTCTACATGGCAGGGTTATATATGTATTCTGGAGAAGAGATGCGCTATGTTATCCTGACTACGGATGCCAATGAATCTATGAAGGAAATTCATAACCGTATGCCCCTCGTTATTTTGAAGGAAGATATCGGGACCTGGATAATGGATCATCATGTAACGAACGACATACTGCACAGGGTTCCGCCTCAGTTAATCAGGGAAGCGGTTTAAATGTAATCTATGAAACGAAAAGCAGGACAATTGCAATGTTGTATTGCAGTTGTCCTTACTAATCTATTCTATTTTTTCCCCCAATAAAAGGTAGATACGCTACATCAGTATAGAAGTTTCTACTCAATAAGCAGCCGATCCTATTAATTCTTGTAATCTGACAATTACCCCCCGAATTAGCTACTAGCAATCACTTAATGTGAAGCACCTGAGTTAGATATAAAGTACATAAATTATATAATTTATATCGTTCACTTCATACTTACAATCATGATGCCACAAAGCGGCATCTCAAATAATATCTGAAAGAAGTTTAAAATGAAATTTCAATGGATTTTATTTTGAAGTTCTTTTCATTCTTAACGAACTTTCTAGACGTAGTCTATCAAGTAATGCATCTATATTCAATACAATTCGCAGATTTGCCCCTTTTTTTTGTCGATTTTAATACGGTCATATAAATCGACAAATCGAAGGGGCAAATCTGCGGATTGAATTGACGGAGCCTTGAAATATGCTATTATCAAAGCATAAAAGTAACAGCGAGAGGAAATGAAATTGGATAGCATAATCAGAAGTTTCTTGTGTAAGTTAAACAGAGATAATCACTTTACAGAGATTCAACTGGAGCAGATAAGATATTCCATCCTGGCAATAGGGGGAGACTTATCAAAATTTCTAATTCTGTTAGTTTTATTCAGCTTATTGGGTCATTGTCCGGAATACTTATATTCATTTTTTACCACTACGTTACTTCGGGTCTATATTGGCGGCAAGCATTTTAATACATACCTTGGATGCCTTACATTCTCGACGATGTACTTTAGCTTAACAATATTTCTTACTACTTTGATGACCTCTCAGTATTATCAGTATCTATTGTTACTTAGCATTATTTCTGCGGTGGTGTTATTAGTAATTGCCCCTCGGATCTCAAAGAAAAGCGGCCGGAATTTTAAAATCAATATCTACAAGGTTAAATTGATTATTTTGTTCCTGGTTACCTTATATATTGTAATTTACTTCGTGGAAAAAGAACCAATATATGCGATTGGTCCTTTTACAATAATATTCCAAACAATTCAATTACTTATGATGAAAGGAGAAAGCTATTATGAAATCAGGAAGGAAACAAAAATTAGTGCGTAGTATTCTCAGTTTATTACTTGTGGTGGCACCAGTTTTAGCCTCACAACAGGCATCCACTTATTTGTGGGGAGAGCCCGAAGTACCTGAATCACTGCGCAGCTAATAATGATGAATTTTTGCAACAACGTTACCTAAAAAGGTATCATAGTAAAAATCTATGGTACCTTTTTTACTTTCTACCATCTTCTTCAGCTTATACAAACCAATTCCTCTTGGCTCATTATTCTTGGTGGTATATCCGTTATTGAAGAAATTATTAATCTCTGCGACGCTGAGATATTTATAGGGATTTCTAACTTCGAATACATTTCTTTCATCTTCCCGGTAGATGTAAAGCTCAATTGCCTTATCCAAATTCATCGCTTCGACAGCTTCAATCGCGTTATCAATCAGAATTCCATACATTTCAACCAATTGATTGGGGCTATAGGCAGTTGGAAGATTAAAATCATGGATGGATAGATTAATATGGATGCACTTGCCTTTACCTTCGATTATCTTGCTATATAGAAAAGCACTGATAACCTTATTATCCAGTTTTAATAAGTCCTTCCAGATGTTATTGCTGTTCATCTCAATGATATAATCTTCTATATCTTTATCAGTAAACAGCTCATCCTTTTTCATTGCCAGTATGGTCTGTATCTGGTTATGATAATCGTGCTGCTTACCCCTGATTTCTTCTATCATATCATCGATGATCGGGAAGTAGGTATCATATATGGACAGCTTCTCTTTATAGATACGGCTGACAAAGCCTTCACGCAGAATGACAGTATTAATTACAATAGCAAATAGCAATACGACAATGATTATTAGGATGACATTATTAATATTGCTGACATCGATGTACCACAGAATGGTAATCCCGTAGTAAAGGAAAAAGGTAGCCGTAATGATTACGCTGAATATCGAGCTCCTTTCTTCTATGAAGGAATCGAAGAAAGAGAAGGGAATAAACCTTGCTATGATAAATACCAGAACAAGACTAATCACCTGCGATATGATGCCATTACGAAATGTATAGTCCGCAGTGCCGAATACGATATTAAGGAATATAACCCCAGCCAGTTGAAGCACAATTAATATTAATGAAATGGCAAAATAATTAAGTATACTGGAGGTTAAATTCTTAACACCGTAGGATGCAAAATACAGATAAAGGGCAACAATGCTGACCAATGTGCAAAACAAATGGGAAGCTACATCATTGTGTATATAAATATTAAATCCGATACCAATGGAATCAGCAACTATGTAAATAAGAAGGTTTAAAAGCTTTGGCTTTAAGCTTTTTTTGATGCTGTGTACAAGCAGCAGTGTCATGCTGGTATCAAATAATGTCAGAACAAAAGAATCAAAGAACCCCACTTATCTGTTCACCTACCTTTTTCTTGTAACTTACACCGATTGGTACACAATCCGGCAGCCCTTTTAATTTAATGTAGTTATGTGCCATATCAATTTTCTCAATATAATCACAGTTGATTAGGATGGACTGATGGATCTGTAAGAATTGGTCGTTCAGCTCTTTTGCAAATTGGGTGATGTTCAAATACTTATACTTAATTTCCTCGTACTGGGTTCGTATAAAAATTCTTCTATTTCTGCTTTCCACCATGACGATGTCCTTAACAACGATTCGCTGCTTGACTCCTTTAAAATCCAGGCTCAAGTATTGGATTTCATCCCGCCCCGGATCAAAGTAGTCCACCATAATTCTTGCCATAATATCTGAAATGGTTTTTCGTGTGTAAGGCTTTAAGATGTAGTCATAGCAATGAACGTCGTGAAAAGCTTCCATCTCTTTCGTACGTACCCCGGTAATAAAAACAATCGGTGTAAACTGGTATTTTTTTATCTTACGTATTTCCTTCGCCAAATCAATACCATTACCATCAGTCAGCTGGATATCGATAAAGAATGCACCGATATCATTGTCCTTAACAATCTCCAAGGCTTCTGACTTGCTGTCAGTACTGTATATTCGAATGCCTGAATTAAATTTTGAAGCATTTTCAATTAAATAATTTCTTTGTTCCCGGATGTCTTCAACGATTAATATTGAGCGAATATTTGTCACTCCTTCTTATAATTCATAATCTGAACCATTATGAAAATGAAATTTACACAATTTTGCCAGGCATTACTCTCTTAATATTCACTACAGAACAGATACTTCAGTATTTTGAAGCAATATAGGTGCAGGAAATAAAGATCTGCTTATTTGCACCTAAATGACTATTTACAAGTATTATACCATGTTTTGAAAATATATAGCAATATTTCTTGCAATATAGGATATTTTGTTACATCAGGAGACGTATCGAGGTATCATTTCTATACTTGATTAACAACAAAAAGGAGCAGCAGAAGCTGCTCCTATGATAGCATGCATATGCACTTAATCATTTCCAAAGAAATACCTTGTTTCATTACGATCT
Source organism: Mobilitalea sp. (assembly GCA_035564175.1). Classification (GTDB taxonomy): domain Bacteria; phylum Bacillota; class Clostridia; order Lachnospirales; family Lachnospiraceae; genus Mobilitalea. Next base: position 22,060 of record DATMUM010000021.1, on the reverse strand, counting down.
GTTACCAACGTATTTATGATATTCATTTATTGTTCTTTCGATCATCTTACTTACAAGGAGCCTACCCTTTTCTGCTGTCGCTGACTTAGGATATCCCAGACACCCAATATATCCATCCGGCTCCCCGCAATTCTCATGAAATAAATACTTTCGAAAATTTTCAAAAACAATATCCTTTTCTTCCATCAATGAAATTCTCACCTTATCCGGATATAAATATAATGCGATAGACGTCTCTGCCTCACAGGAATGCCGCATAGTTGTTTGTTTCTCCAAAATTCTTGAATAATCAATCTCATAAGGCTCTATTAAATATACATCATCAGAAATATCAGATAGTGCCTGAATGTGGAACGGATCTCCGTGAAACGTTAGGATAAAAAATTTCTCGAAGCCTTGATATCTCCACCAACTGATTGTCTCTGATATGGTATTTCTTAGCGTATCTGCAGATATAGATGTCGTTCCTGTAAATGAACGGTCACAGGGCAGGTTGACACCGTAGTTAATTGTTGGTGCCACCATGCAGCTCGTAACCCTGGATAATTCCTCAGCAAAATATTCAGCACACAGAATATCATTGTTAAGCGGTAAATGTGGTCCATGCTGCTCGCATGTTCCTACGGGAATTATCAAATTCTTATGAAGCTTCATTAATTCCTTAGCTTCTACATATGTTTGATCCAATAGATTCATGGTTATCTTCCTTTATCGATGTTAACAGGCTTCTTTTTAAAAGCCAATAATCGCATTATTTCATTTATATCCATCTCTGTCTTAGGTCTGTAGTTAATCCATCCGCCATTACTGCATGGATATTTATCCTTCCATAACTCTTTAGTTAAAGACAGCCCTCTATTAATAGCTTCATTGAGTTCATCCTTATCTTTTGAACTTATTTGCAGTATTACATCGATAGCACAGCTTTCAAAAAAGATATAACATAAGTGCTGGGTTTTATGCGAATATTTATATCCCCAACCATAATTATTTCCGAACGGGAATTTTAATTCCTTTTGCATATCATATTATAAATTAAACGCTTCTTCAAATTGCTCTAATAACTTTTTTGCATCATTTCCAATGAATTCAAAAATTTCTTTTTCTGAAGGTATATTGTTTTTGTCTAGCATCCGATTACTCATGTCAATTTCTCCAATCACGTAATGTGGTCAATTGAGCGAAGCATCTTAAGTTCATTCTATCTATTCTTGCCTCATCTCGGTTGTCACATTTCATACGCTTAATATTCTCATCTAAATCACATGTTAGAATGATAGGTATAAAATCGAACTCTATATTTAGCTCTCTTAGTTTTATCATTATTTCTATAAAGCTAGCTTTTCTATGACCATGAAAGCCGTACGCCCATATTATGCTTTTATATAAAGAACTCTCCAAATATTTAGTCAGCATGAATAGCATAATTTGTCTTCCGATATCTATCCCCTCAATATTTATAAAGGGATTTCTTAATGAACATAAATCGCTATCTACAAATGCCGAATCCTCAATACAGTTAATAAGTTCTCTGCCTGTTGAAGATTTTCCTACTCCATCAGACCCACAAATAAAAATAAGCTTTTTTGCCATTATTTCATCTCCATATATTAGTACTTTAGAAGGTTAATCCTTAGCCTTGCTATTGTTAACGATGGTGAAGCAAAAATAGTTCGTCAAAATTTTATAGCCTATAAGTTACGAAACTTCCTAATATAGTCCCATCTGCATTCTTGACTGGAGAAATCCCAAAATTATTTTTTACCCAAAGAGCATGAGATGCTTCATTATTTATATCACAATAAGCTCTGACTTGCATGGAACCTGTTTTAAGAGCTATTTTTTTTACTTCATCGATCAAAGCACTTCCTACACCATTACTTGGCTTCTAGCAGGAAATAAAAACCGGATTGTGCAACAGTGGCCCACTTCAGTAAGAAATACTTCGAGGAGTCTATGAATGATTTATTCATTCAGATGGTGAAGGCACTGTTTGAGATTGGCTTAATCCGGTTTTAAGAAAAAATTCACATTGACTTTAGATTATAGGAATGTTATTATTTTATTAACAAAAGCGTTTTCGTAATATGAAAGTGAATTAGAAAAATTCTCGTACTGATTTGTAGTAATGGTATATTATTATAAAATATTATGATATTGGGTGATTGTTTTGAATAGGACAAATATAAAAGACGTGGCGAAAGCAGCAGGAGTATCTATTACAACTGTTTCAAGAGCATTAAATGGATACTCAGATGTTAGTATAAATACCAGAGAGAAAATTAAAAAGATAGCTGAAGAATTAAATTATGCCCCAGATATCAATGCCAGATCGTTAGGTGGAATGTCCGATATTACAATTGGGCTTTTGATGTCTAATATGTCTTCGGAAGATATAAGCGGATTTGCTTATCAGATGATAAGTGGAATTTACAATGCCTGTCTCGATAATGAGTGTGAATTTGAAATTTTAGTGACCAATTCAATAAAACAGGAAAAGGTTAGTTATTTACAATTCTGCAGAAAGAAAAATGTAGATGGAGTTGTTGTTATGGGATTGAGGACAGATGATCCTTACTATCATGAAGTTCTGAATAGTGAAATTCCATGTGCACTAATAGACATTAATGTTGAAGAAAGCGAAAGGGTTAGTACTATAACAATTGATAACGTTTCAGCCTCTCAACAGGCAGTGACATATCTGATTGAGCAAGGGCATACAAAAATTGCTATGTTGAATGGTAAGGATGTAGCCACCGTTTCAAAAGAAAGATTCTCAGGTTATGCGATGGCATTACTTAATGCAGGTATAGTTCTTAATTTAGAATATTTAAGATATTGCGATTTTGATGATAAAATTGCATATGAAGAAACTAAGAAATTGCTATCAGAACATAAAAGTATTACAGCAATATTCTGTGCCAGTGACTTGATGGCAATAGGAGCAATACGGGGAGTATTAGATATGGGACTTAAAGTTCCAGAAGATATTTCAATCGTTGGATTTGATGATATTCCATTAGCAGAATATTATCACGGGGGAATTACAACTGTCAGGCAGCATCCATACAAAATGGGGTTTATGGCTTGTGAGACTGTTTATAATACGTTATCGAATAAAAAAAATCCTTCGAAAGTTTTAATTCCTTATGAATTTGTGATTCGGAATACTGTAATGCAAAAGAAATAAATTAACGTATGTGATAGAGCAAATTACATATGCGATTATGATTTGACAATATAATTTATCAAAATATATGGCTACCTTTCTACAATTGGTAGCTATTTATATAATATTAAACCAAAACGTTTTGGTTAAAAGGGGGATGATTATCAATTGATATGTAAACCTACTAGATATTAAAAGAACTGCGAATGAGACTTAATGAATTTTATTTAAGCTTCTTTTGTTGTGTGTAATATCCATCGCGTTAATGTGCGTGAAGTGTGAATTGTTTTTTGAGATCTCACTCAGGAGCGGCTTAACAAAACATATTAATAAAATATGGTAATGTAATAGAATATTAAGAGGAGGAAAAGTAATGAAAAAGTATGAAACAATAATTTTTGATCTTGACGGAGTGATTTGCCATACCGATAAGTATCATTTTGCAGCATGGAAGGGCCTGGCAGATGAGTTAGGTATCTATTTTGATGAAAAAATCAATAATAGGCTTCGTGGAGTGAGTAGAATGGAAAGTTTAGATATTATTCTGGAAAATTATCAAGGTGAATTAACAAAAGAGCAGAAGCTGCAATATGCTGAGAAGAAAAATGAAATTTATTGTGATTTATTGAGGAATATGAATATGAGTGATTTAAATAATGAGGTAAGACAGACGCTGGATATACTACGCCAGAGAGGGTATTTATTGGCAATAGGGTCATCAAGTAAGAACGCTATGTTTATATTAAAACAGTTAGGATTGGAAAATTATTTTGATGCAATATCTGATGGTAATAACATCACAATGTCAAAACCAGATCCTGAGGTTTTTATAAAGGCGTCGAGGTTTGTTAACAAAACACCTGAAAAATGCCTAGTAGTAGAAGATGCGAAAGCAGGTTTAGAAGCAGCACATTCAGGTGGTATGAATTGCGCAGCTATTGGTGATGCAGTGAATTGTAATATGGCAGATTACAATTTATCTTCTTTTTCTGATCTCCTTGATATTTGTGAATAGCTAAAGACGCAATTCTGAATTATTAAAATAATCGTAGTCTGGTAGAACTGTGTTGTAAATATTTGTTGATGACTTTCTAAGACCTATAATAATTACGTTAGGTACAATAATACTGGTAAGATGTAAAAAACTTGTAGATAAGTAGATTGGAAGGGCGATTATGGGAATAATAAAAAATCTTTATATCAATATATATAAAAAGGTTAGAAATCATGACTTAGGGGTGGGATCAAACAAAAGGCTACATAAAAACAATCGAATTAGAAAAAGTTTTTCAGATGTATATCATGGTGGTATAGCATTTAAGTTAATAATATCATTTTTAATTCCGGTAGCCTTTGTAATAGTCATTGGTATAGTTTCATATCAAAAAGCTTCTTCAGCTATTATTAATAATTACGAAAAGGCAAGTTTCCAATCTATTAAAATGACAAGTAAGTATATGGACTTTGGATTAAGCACTTTCGAAGAAAAAGCTATTCAATACATAACAGACGGAGATATTTCGCAATATTTAAATGGAATATCAGATAGAACAGAAGCTAATAAAGTTCTTAATAAAATATACGACAAGTTGTCCAAAGAGCAAAGGGAAGCTAAGTTAATAACAAATGTTCATATTTTATCGAGTGGAGCTAAACCTATCACTACAGCTAAAAAATCCACGGATAATATGTATTTATCTTTTTTGGATACTGCAGGTGGAGAAAAATTAGCAGAAAAATCGAATGCGAGATATTGGATTGGAAGTGATACTTACTTAGATGAAAGCTTTGGAGTTAATGAGGACAGTTATGGAATCCGGTATGTTTCAGGTTTTATGCATTCAAACTCTTGTATTATATTTGATATTAGCGCCTCTTCTTTGCTTAACATTATTAAGGAACTTGATTTTGGTAATGGCAGTATCACGGGCCTTGTAACGGAAGATGGAAGAGAGCTTATTTCTGAAACGGATCAGACTGTTTCTGAAGCTGTTTTCAGTAAGGAAGATTTCTTTAAATACCTAATAAATTCAAATGAGGACAGTATTAGTAAAAAGGTTGAGTACAGTGGTGAAAGGTATCTGTTTATAGGTTCGAAAGTTGGAAATACAGGCTCAGCTATATGCTCTCTAATACCATATTCGATTATTATTAAGCAGGTTAATGGTATTAAATATCTATCCATTATTCTGGTTTCATTATCATGTGTCATTGCAGTAATGATTGGAATTGCTATGGCATCAGGTATAAACCGTGTTATTTATTATATTATCAATGAATTAGATAAAGTATCATGTGGGGATTTGTCGGTTAATTTGCAAGTAAAAAATAAAGATGAATTCTATGTACTGGCAAATGGAATAAACAGTACGATTGATAACATGCGTGAGCTTATAGAAAAGGTAAAAAAGCAGAGCAGATCTGTAAAAGCCACATCCGATAAAATTGTTAGCGAATCAGCAATATTTGCTATGTCAACGAATGATATTACACAAGCTATAAGTGAAATACAAGTGGGAACAACACAGCAGGCAGAGGATTCTGAAAGCTGTTTAATGCAAATGGATAAGCTATCAGAAAAAATCTGTGGTGTGAGCATTGAAACGAATGAAATTAAAAAAATTACGGATGCTACAAAAGAAAGTTCAATTTCAGGACTTGCTTCGATGGTTGCTTTAAAAGAGAAAGCTAGAGAAACCTCTAATATCACGCTATGTATAAAAAATGACATAGAAGATCTTGAGAGTAAAACAAAATCCATCGGTAATATTATCAAGTCAATTAACGGAATAGCATCTCAAACAACTCTGTTAGCCTTAAATGCATCAATAGAAGCAGCAAGGGCCGGAGACGCAGGTAGGGGATTTACAGTTGTTGCGGAGGAGATTCGAAAGCTTGCAGATCAGTCTATTAGGGCGGTAAAGGAAATGGAGGAGATAATTAAGCAAATTCAACTACAGACATCCAGCACGGTTCTTATAGCAAATAAAGCCGATCATATCATTTCTGAACAAGAAATTGCCGTTAATCATACGGAAAGCTCATTATTAAATTTAAGTAAGAATGTTGAAGGGTTGATTCAAAATGTGGAAAGGATCGCGGACAATATAAATAATATGAATACTGCTAGAGTAGGAACATTAAATGCTATAGAAAATATTTCTGCCGTCTCGCAAGAAACAGCGGCAGCAGCTATCTCAGTATATGAGACTACCAGTGAGCAGATAGATTCTGTCAAAGTACTAAATAGGTTATCGAAAGAGTTGGATGATAATGCATTTGCACTTGAACAAGCTGTACTGCAATTTAATACAATAAAATAATCTGGAGGAAAATATGATAACAAATATGAATTATAAAAGAGCAAAAGAATGGATTCTTGAAGAAGATAAATTTGATAGTTCGTTTCTTGGAAAATGTGAAGCAATAATGAGCTTAGGAAATGGCTATCTAGGGCTTCGATCTACTACAGAGGAAAAATATACTGGAGAAAAAAGGGGATATTTTATTGCCGGAACATTCAATAAATTTAGTGAAAATGAAGTTACAGAGCTTCCCAATTTGGCCGACATCGTTAATCTGGAATTGATTATCAATGGACAACAGTTTACACTAGATAAAGGAGTAATTAAAGAATATTCACGTCAATTAAATCTAAAGACGGGGGAATTATGCCGTCATGTTCTTTGGATTTCACCGAAGGGAGACGAGCTCAATCTTAATTTTTATCGTATTGTATCATTAGATAATATTCACTTAACTTCTCAAAAAATTATTATCTCGCCGATTAATAACGCAGTTCATCTAAAAATTGTATCTGGCATTGATGGATCTATGAGTAATAGCGGATCTCAGCATTTTCTAGATGGAGAAAAAAGATTCTATGATAAAAAGTATATGCAATTAGTTCAAACCACAACGGAATCAAATGTTAATATTGTACATAATACAACGCTATCCTTTAAAATAAATGAAAAACAATTTATGATGAAATCCCATATTAAGATGGGAAGAAGGAAAATATATTGCGAATATAATGGAGAGCTTCAACAGGGTAACTCATTGGTAATTGAGAAAATCTCAAATGTATATACATCGAGAGATATAGAAAATAAAAATCTTGATTTGAAAGCAATTCAAGAAAATTCATTACAGGCATTAAAAGAAAGTGTTATGGCAGGATATGATATAATTGCTAAAAATTCATCTAATGCATGGAACGAAAACGTTTGGGATAGATGTCCGATAAGTATTGAATCAGATGATGGATTTGATCAATTAGCAATTCGATTCGCACAATATCATTTGTGTTTAATGACACCTTCTCATGATAGTAGAATGAGTATAGCGGCAAAAGGATTAAGTGGTGAAGGGTATAAAGGACATACGTTCTGGGATACAGATATTTTTCTACTTCCTTATTTTACATTTACTAATCCAGAAATAGCAAAGAAATTAGAAATATACCGTTATTTAACGCTGGAAGGGGCACATAAAAAGGCAAAGGAAAATGGGTATGAAGGCGCGCAATTTCCGTGGGAATCTGCATGGCTGGATGCTGGGGAAGTTACACCTGTTTGGGGCGATGTTGATATAGTTACAGGCCTTCCTACAAAAATTTGGTCCGGTTTCATTGAGCAGCATATTACTGCAGATGTTGCCTATGGTATTTGGCAGTATTATATGGTAACCGGTGATCAGGCTTTTATGGATGAGTATGGATATGAAATAATTTTTGATACTGCAAAATTCTGGGTATCTAGATTAGAGTATAGTGATGTAGATAATAAATATCACATTAATGATGTAGTAGGACCGGATGAATACAAAGAACATGTTAATGATAATGCATTTACAAACTATATGGCATATTGGAATATAAAAAAAGCATTGGAATACTATAAGTTTTTAAAGAATGAGAAAGTGGAAATATTCGAGAAATTATGTGATAAGCTGGATGTTTTGCGTATTTCCGAGGCATGGTTAGAAGTAGTAAATAAAATATATATACCTATGCCGAGGGAATCGGATTTAGTAATACCTCAGGATAATGAATATTTAGAGTTAGAAGATATTGATCTAACAAAATATAAAAAGCAAGAAAATGTTGGTAGTTTATTTTTAGATTACAACCTTGAGCAAGTAAATAAGATACAAGTATCAAAACAAGCAGATGTTATGATCTTATTCTTTTTATTGGAAGATATGTTTTCATTAGATGTTAAAAAGGCAAATTGGAACTATTATGAGCCAAGAACTTTGCATGATTCATCGCTATCTCTTTCAACGCACTGTATATTGGCAAATGATATGGGGGATACTGACTTGTCATATGAGTTATTTCAACGTGCTTGCTGTATAGACTTAGGACTTAATATGAAAACTTCTGACGATGGAATTCATACGGCATCCATAGGAGGTATTTGGCAGTCAGTTATATATGGATTTGGCGGTATTCGTATGTTAAATGGTAAGCTTAGAATTGAACCGAAACTACCAAAAACATGGAAATCCTTAGGGTATAGTATATGCTGGAAGGGACAAACAATAAAGGTTAATGTTTTTAAAGATAGGCTATATATAGAAAATCTTACAGAAGAAACGGTAATAGAATTTGTGGCATATGGGAAGGCATATAAATTACTCGATAAGATAGAAATATATATGTAAATCTAAAAATCTTCAGAATTATTATGATATACCCATTTTGTGATAGAAAATTTTGAATTACTTATGGGAGTGTCTGTATTTTAATCGCTTCATTACTTAAATAGTAATGTACATATAAATATTTGTTGAATCTTTATATAATCATATTGACAAAAACGTTTTGGAATGTTAATATTAGAATACAAAAACGTTTTGGTTAAATACATATTTGTATAATTCTACATAGGTACAAATCTGTTGATGGATGGATTTTTACACAAGATTGCTTAGATACAATAACATAAATTTATTCCAAATAACAGTTGATAAATATCTTTTATCGTGGCGCCGAAATTAAAAGATTTTATTGAATTTTGTAGAAGTATAATTAAGCTATAATTTAGTAGTATGAATGTAGTATACTATTTTGAGTTTAGTATAACTATAAACGGTTTTGGATCATAATTTTTTATGTAGAGAAGGGAGATATCAATTATGAAAAAAGCTATGGCTATTTTAATTTCAATTGTTATGTGCATTGGTTTACTTACTGGTTGTACTTCAAAAAAAGAAAGTAGCGAAAATGATACAACATCAACTGATATAACAAAGACCACAGATGCTACTGATTCTACCACAGATACATCTTCTTCTGAGGAAGAAGCTTCTGCTCCTGTAACAATCAAAGTTACAATGTGGGGTGAGGGAAAGACAGAACAGACTCTAATCGATGAATTTAATAAAACAAATACAAAAAATATTACTGTTGAACTGGATGCAATTCCGGGTGATGGATATGGTGACAGATTGACAACATCCTTCTCCTCAGGAGATGGATATGATATATTCCTGTCTGGTGAAGGTGATTTTTATAAGTGGGTAGACCTTGGTATGGTAGCTGATCTGGATGATATCATAACAGCAGATACAGAATGGACAAGTCCTATGGACCCTTCGGTATTAAACATGGGAAAAGTAGAAGGAAAACAGGATTATATGATAAAGGATTATAATCCGATGTGCTTGTGGTATAATAGGGATCTTTTTGACCAATACGGAGTGGAATATCCTACTGCTGACTGGACTTGGGATGATTTATATGCTGCTGCACAAAAGCTTACAACGAAGGATTCCTCAGGGAATTATCAGACTTTCGGCTTCCTGAACCAGTCATGGTCTTATGCTGTTGCTGGTTACCTGGAGTCTAAGGGAATTTCCTTTATCAGTGATGACTATAGTACAGCTGACGGCTATTTGAACTCTCAGGCTATGGCAGATGCACTTGACTGGTACTTTGGCCTTTCAGAAGGTGATAACAGAGTATCTCCTACATCTGGCGAAGTTGGTTCCTATGGCGATGGAGGTGCTATGCTTATTAATGGAAAGCTTGGTATGTTCATCTCCGGAGGATGGGTAAAAAGCGGTTTTGATGCTGCAGGAATCAATTATGGTGCAGCTTTAATTCCTGATTCCCATAAATGCTATTATTGTGCATCCGGCTTTGCAGTAAGTTCCAGCTGTAAGAATCCAGAAGCAGCCTGGGAAGTACTTAAATACATTACCGGTGAAGAAGCTTCTGAATTAAGAGTAAAGAATGAAGCAGTATTTCCAACTGCTGAAGCTCAATTGCAAGAAGTTGTTTCTGCTCTAACAGAATATCAGAAGCCGATGTTTGAATCGTTACAATACAGCGTTCCTCCTGTAGGCATGAGAGGTGCTGTAGGTAGTGCCACTTCAGTAGCTATTGGTGAGGCATTTGATAGAATCGTAAACAAAGATGGAACTACAATTGATATATTAAATGATGCAGTTAACAAGGTGAATGATTCACTGAAATAATACTTATATTATTAATTATTTAGTATTAATGATATATGCTGTAGCCATTAGTATGCAGGGCGGTTCATATGTTATTGATATGAACCGCCCTGATTTAATATTTAGTTGATATGAGGAGAGCTAAATGAAAAAAGAAAATAGGTTAAAGAATAGGATGCAGAAGCGAGAGAATCGCCTAGGGTATATGTTTGTTATGCCGTGGATTATTGGTTTGTTTCTTTTTACATTAATTCCAATGATTTTTTCTGCAGTCTTGTCTATGTGTAAGTGGAATATAGTCACTGGACTTTCTACAATTAAATTTGTTAATTTTGATAATTATATTACATTGTTTCATGATGAAAATTTCTATCAGTCACTTAAGGTAACATTCACATTTGCTCTTATTACAATCCCTTTGTATCAGATTGTATCTCTGCTGGTTGCATTTATGCTTACATTTGATATCAAATGGATGAAGACCTTTCGACTAATTTATTTCCTCCCTTCAATCATTCCGACAATTGCAACTTCTTTGATATGGCAACGGATCTTTACACTAGACGGTATTTTAAATAGAGCATTGCATTTATTTGGAATTAACGGACCCTCGTGGCTTACGAACAGGTATACGGCTTTATATTCGCTTATGATAATGGGGCTATGGGGGATAGGAAACACCGTTATTATCTATCTTTCCGGACTTCAGACAGTAAATGAAGAACTGAAGGAAGCTGCAAGGATGGATGGTGCTAAGGGTTATCAGATATTTTACTATATCACTGTCCCTATGATTTCACCAACTATATTCTTTAATGTAGTTATGGCAGTGATCGGTTCATTCCAATATTTCACACAAGCTTATGTATTAACTGCGGGAGGGCCTATGAAATCAACTTTATTCTACAATTTATATCTCTATCAGGTTGCGTATAAGGATTTTAGAATGGGGTATGCCGCTGCTATGGCTTGGATTATGTTTATTATCATTATGATATTTACCTTGCTTGTTATTAAAAGTTCGAGTCTCTGGGTATATTATCAGAATGACGATAAATAAGGAGGAGAAGTATGAAGAATAAATTATCATCTAAAAAAAGAAACGCTAAAATTATCAGTATTATTTGTACACTAATCCTTTCGGCAGGTGGCATCATTATTATGATACCTTTACTTTGGACGATATGTATGGCATTAAAACCAGATGGCGAGCTATATACAAATAATTTTTTTCCTAGGCATTTCGCATGGAATAACTTTTACCTTGCGGTAACATCGATCGATTTCTTTCGTTATTTGGGTAATACAATAATGATCGTAATTCCAAACCTAATTGGGATAATCATTTCTTCTTCCTTTGTGGCTTATGGCTTTTCTAGATTTCGTTTCAAAGGGAAACGGACTTGGTTTTTAATACTTCTTGCTACCATGATGCTGCCGGGACAAGTAACGATGATTCCTACATATATCATCTTTCGTTATATGGGGTGGGTGAATACCATTCTACCGTTAACGGTTGGTGCGTTTTTCGGCGGAGGAGCATTTAATATCTTTCTTATCCGTCAGTTTATGTCAGGAATTCCAATGGACTATGATGAAGCGGCCAAAATTGATGGAGCATCTTCTCTGCGTATTTATGCAAGACTTATTATGCCCATGTGTAAACCAGTACTGACAGCAGTTGGAATTTTTACATTTATGGGAACATGGAATGATTTTAATGGTCCTTTGATTTATCTTTATGATAGTAATAAATATACCTTAGCGATTGGATTAGCTTTTTTCAAAGGTTTGTATACGAGTAGATGGAATCTAATGATGGCAGCAACCATATTGGTTATGATGCCAATCTTAATTTTATTCTTTATAGCTCAGGATTATATTGTTAATGGAATATCTATATCAGCCGGCACAAAGGGATAAATTGTTAAAAGTATGAGGAGAATAAAATGCTGAAGGTGAAGACAAATTGCACGAGACCAAAATATGTGTGCGGAAATCATGAAATTAAATTAATTGGTACTACAGACGGTTTATTCCCGGATTTTGGACATCATTTAGAAGGTGAAATGGGTGGTTTATGGCTTCATCCAATTAAACTATTGGACGGCTTTTGGATGCGTGTAAAGGATATAGAATCAGAATTAGTGGATCAAATTATAGCAGCGGATAGCTTTGAGAACTATCCTCATAAAAATGTATTTTATTATGGAAATGGATTAGGCCATACGGCCATTCAGATTAAACGAAGTCAAGTTGCTCCAGACGGAATCAAGGGTATCCTTGTAGATTATGAGTTTATTAATACAGCTAATACACAAAGACATGTTGATATAGAATTTATATTTAAAACAGATCTCCGTCCTGAATGGCTTTCTGAGAAAGTGGGACTGTATGATGGAAAACAGGATATGTGTGAATATTTGGGCGAAAAGAATGTTTTCCACGCATGTGATGATAAAAATCCTTGGCATGTAATGGTCGGTAGTTCAATCATTCCAAGTGGATATAAAATAGGAACGCAGTTTGTTCCTGAAGTAACAAAAGGGAACGGTATCAGTGTAAAAATGAACTTTTCTCTTGCTATTAGAGAAAGTAGCAAGCAAAGTATTCAAATATATATTGCAGGCTCTTATCATTCAAAAGAGGAATGTGCTGAGCAATATAAGGCTATAATCTCAGCCCGCGACTTTACGCAAGAAAAAGAAAATAGAATGAAACAGGAAAACAGTAAAGCTGTAATTAATGTTGGAAATCCTGAATTTGAGAGTATATATGAATGGATTAAAGTGCATAAAGATTGGCTGATCCAATCTGTGGATGGAATAGGAAGAGGAATTACTGCAGGCTTACCGGAGTATCCTTGGTGGTTTAGCTGTGATAGCTGCTATATGCTGCAGGCATACCTCGCTTTTGGTGATTTTGAGCTGTGTAGGGATACCTTAAAAATAATCCTTGATTCTTCAATACAGCTAAATGGGGATGGTAGAGTTATTCATGAATTGCTTCCTAACGGCTACTCACCTAATTTAGGAAATACTCAGGAAACAGCACAGTTCATAATTATGCTATGGGATTACTATCAGTGGACTGGAGATAGAGAGTTTCTCTCCTATGCTTATGAATATTGTAAAAAATCGATTAAGTGGCTACGGGAACAAGATGATGATGGAGATTTTTTTCCTAGTGGCTATGGGTTAATTGAGATTTCTGGATTAAATATGGAAATGATAGATACTGCTGTTTATACCTGTGAAGCTTATCGATGCTATAGTAAAATAGCAGAAATTCATCGTGATTATACTTCTGCAAAAGAATACAGGTTGTTATTCGAGGAGGTAAAAGTAGCAATAAATAATTGTCTTTGGGATGAAGAGAATGGATTATATTGTGATTGCTATGCTTCAGCTAAAGCGATAATGTCAAAAAAACAACAGCTTCTAGATCAGTTTGAAGAAAACGGAAGATCAAATTATATCATTGATTTTGAAAAAATATTAGAAGAACGATACAAGGAACCTGACCGGGAATATGGTTGGTTGCTGAACCGTAATTGGGTAATTAACACACCAATGGAAACAGGGATTGCATCGGAAGATAAAGCTCATATTGCGTTGCAAACTATGCATGGAAGTGAATTTATAGGACAGCATGGTATGTATTTGGATGCACTAAATAAAAATGCAGCTATGACAATCTCAACCGGTGTAATGGCAATTGCACAAGCAAGATACGGTTATCCTGATCGCTCTCTGGAATTAATCAAACGTATGTTTACCGCCTTTTCCAAAGCAACTCCAGGATCTATATCAGAAATGTCGCCGGATTATGGATGCTTTGTTCAGGGGTGGACAGCATATGGAGTTGTAGTGCCTATTGTCAGGTACTTTTTTGGTATAGAACCAGATGCAGAAAAGAATATAATTCATATACATCCATGTCTACCAGATGAATGGAAGCTCAAGAAAAATGAAAAAATATCAATACTTGATGTTCCTGTATTGGATGGTGAGGTAAGCATTAATTATTATAGAAATAGTGGGAAGGAATATTGTGATATTATTAATACCACTTCGGCTGCTGTAGTTGCATCCAGTTGTTCGTACATGGAACTTAATATCATTAATAAATAGTAAGATATTGATAAAGCATTGGTTTTCGTGTTTCGTTCGTAAATAGTTGCAGATTTGCTTTTTATAAATATTATTAGCCGGATTTATTGAAAATCCAGAAATGCGGAAGACTTCATTGCGTTTCTGGAATTTTTATAACCAAATGGAAGAGCGATGCATAGAGGAGAGAAGGGAGGATTCTATGTTTGAGTTTAAGGAAGGAATAAAGTTTACTGATAAAAAACATGATCTTTTGACTGTAGGAGAACTGCTTATTGATATGATATCAGAGGGGTATGATAATAACTTTGAAAGTAATGATTATCATAAGTTCTTTGGAGGATCCCCGGCGAATATAGCTATGAATGTAAAAAGACTTGGAATTAACCCTCTGATTGCCTCTGCTGTTGGTGAAGACGGGATGGGAAGTTTTTTAATAAGCCATTTAAACAATGAAAATATAAATACAAACTGTATTCAGCAGGTAGACCGATCAACAAGTATGGTACTGGTTACAAAAAGTAGGAATACACCATTACCAATATTTTATAGAGGGGCAGATTACTATCTGGATTATTCATCTGAGATTGATGAGGCTGTTAAAAATTCCAAAGTAGTTCATTTTTCCTGTTGGCCGATATCAATGAGGCCGGCACGTTATACCTTGGAGCGTGTCATTGCAGAAGCTAAGAAAAATAATTGTCTAGTCTGTTTTGATCCCAATTATCACCCTATGATCTGGCAAAAAGGGGAAGACGGGGTTGAATATATTAAATACATAATCGGAAAAGTAGATATCGTTAAACCCTCTGTAGATGATGCAGAAAGGTTATTTGGTAAGGATACCCATGAAAACCAGCTTGAAAAGTTCTTGAAACTAGGTGCTGGTCTAGTTGTGATGACCTTAGGAAGTGAAGGAGCCATAGTATCTAATGGGAAGGAAACCGTAAGGTTTAGTACGATGGCTAAAGAAGTTGTTGATACTACAGGTGCGGGAGATGCTTTCTGGTCAGGGTTTTATACTGCGATTATAAAGGGATATACAATTGTAGAGGCTTTAAAATTAGGCTTTGCAGTGTGTGCTTACAAGTTACAATATGTGGGTGCAGTTGTGGAGTTGCCGAAACTTGAAGTAATTAAAGATATCTATAGTATATAGGCTATATAAGTAGTCTATCGGCAAATATACTGGTTATTAACCTGTTAAGGTAATTGTTATTATGGAATGGTCACAGTTTATTTCCATATATCTATATCCGAAGGAGAGAATTTATGGCAGTAAAAAATAAGGTTCAACTTATCACATATCCGGATTCTTTGGGCGGGGAGCTGAAGGATCTTAATAAAGTTCTTATGAATTATTTTAGTGACATTTTTAAGGGTGGAGTTCATATTTTGCCGCCATTCCCTTCCTCCGGAGACCGTGGATTCGCTCCAATGACTTATCTTGAGATTGAACCGAAATTTGGCACTTGGGAGGATATCAGAACATTAAGTAAACATTTTGATATTTTAGTTGATCTGATGGTTAATCATATCTCAAAACAGTCAGAGTACTTTCAAGATTTCCTTAAAAATGGTCATAAATCTGAATATGCAGATTTATTCATTACGTTAGATAAACTTTGGAGCGATGGCGTTCCAGTACAGAACGATATTGACAAGATGTTTCTTAGAAGACATCTGCCTTATTCAACATATAAAACAGGTGATATAGAACAAGTATGGACAACCTTTGGGAAAGCCGATCCATCTGAACAGATTGACATTGATATAAATTCCCAATTGGTTAGAAAGCTTTTCACTGACTTTATGATTAATTTTAGTAAAAATAGTATTAAAATAGTAAGATTAGACGCTGTAGGATATGTCATAAAGAAAATAGGCACAAGTTGTTTTTTTGTTGAACCCGAAATATTTGAGTTCCTGGATTGGATTAAAAATTTGGCTGACTCTTTAGGGATTGAATTATTGCCAGAGGTTCATTCACATTATTCAATTCAATATAAATTAGCGGAACATGGTTTTTGGATATATGATTTTATTTTACCTTATACTATTCTTGATGCATTGATAAATAAGACCGGTAATAATCTATGCAATTACCTGAAAATTCGTCCTTCAAAGCAGTTTACAATGCTTGACTGTCACGATGGTATCCCAGTTAAGCCCGATTTGGATGATATAATTGATACGAATGAAGCAAGGAAGCTTATTGATATATGCGTAGAAAGAGGTTCAAATCTTAGTCTTATTCAATCAGAGGAGCACAAAGGCGCAGATGGTTTTGATATACATCAAATAAGATGCTCTTATTATTCTGCTCTTGATTGCAATGATGATGCATATATAGCCGCCAGAGCGATACAGTTCTTTGCACCAGGAATCCCCCAGGTTTATTATGTTGGTCTACTTGCAGGAGAAAATGACATTGAAAATGTGGATAGGACAGGCGAAGGGCGAGAAATTAATCGTCACAACTTCAGCATGGAAGAAATTGAACATGCACTTCAAAAGGAGGTAGTTCAAAGACTTTTAAGACTTATCAGATTTAGAAATGAATATCCGGCATTTAATGGATTATTTAAAGTAAGTGACTGTGATAAAAGTGAAATTAAGCTGACTTGGCAGTTTGAAGATATGTACTGCAATTTATATATAAATCTAGAGACATATAAGTCGTTAATAAACTATATTGATGATAATGGAAGTGAAGTTCAATATTTATTATAAAAGATTTTGAATAAAAATCATTAATAAAGTTCTTTTAAATGTAGTAAGTTCATAACATTCAACTTTTATTGGAAAGCACGTATAAATAAAATATGAAGATTTATTATTGAGCTCCTGATATTATGATGGAATTCATGTTGTTATATAGGTATTTAGTAGTTCCTTTCATGCTGTGAAAGGAACTATTTTTATTTATAGGAAATTCCTCAAATCGAAAAAATAGTGTATAATAGAGATTAAATAAAAAATTACATGACAAAAGAGCGAAGGTGCTACTTCGCGACGACGTTGTTTAAGTAGCTAGGTACAATGCCTTTAAAAGAGCTGTGTCATTAGGGAATACGCTTCGTTAGTGGTTCAGTTTTTGATAAGTAGAATTTAAGCTTTCTATTGCATGTGTGGTATAAGTGACCGTTCTCACGCCAGATGAGAATTTAAAAATCGGGCTAATTACATCCCAGTTCATGTGCCAGCTTTTCATAGCATTCGGATACTTTTCCTGCCATTTATCTGTAACACGCTCCAAATGCGCGCGCTTTTTGTTCGTTTGGTGCTCCGTAAATAGTTTTGAGATCTGCAGCCAAAGGCTTCTTACCTTGTCTGATACGTACTTCATAGTATTTCGTACCTGGTGTACAATACAGCGCTGATATTCTGTTGCAGGATAAGCTGCTTCAACGGCCTCCTTCATACCAGTCAGACCATCTGCACAGAGAATAAGTATATCTTTTTTCATTTTTTCCTCCTGAATGGGTGTTCCGAGTCTCCGGATCCACGTTTCCGGTACAAAATGAGCCATTGGTTAGTACCAAGAGCTAACTTAGATTGGCTTAACTACTTATCTCCAAGAATTTTAAGTTTTGTCAAGGACTATACCGCTTTGATGTGCCGTAGGCATCATTCATAAAACTTAATATTTGGTATCTTGTCGAAGTCAAATTAATGTTTAAAGCTTCAAATGAAGTGGATCCCATCGACCGGACAAGTGGTGTAAAATACTCTAGATTACTCAACCTGAATAAATCTGATATTAATATATGATTGGATTTAAATTGCAATTACTAATTTTATGGTCGCCTGTTAAGGTTATCAATTTATTACGTCGTGTATGTTATTTCATTTGAATAAAAAAAGATAGCCTAAAAGATATCCGTTTGAAATTTAATATTATGGTATAATTAATTTTTTATTTATCTTTTATTTTTGCACATCACAGATCAATATTTTAATGTCTTAGTTTTCGGTTTTGGTAATAATACATTTTCTACATAGTATTAAGTTTAATTTTTTGTCTAGAATCATTTTTAATAGTAATAATTTAAGAATGGGATGGGCAATTATGCTTAATGATTATATTCCAATAATACATGGAGAATTACTTTTTGGTTATGTATATAGATATCACATCTACTCTGGAAATCTTAGTTTTTTTGACACTGCAAGAGATATCTGGAACGACAGGAATAAGTGGGTATACTCTGTTCTCTTCCCCTACATTACTGATGAAATATTGTCGGAATTGAAAATGACAAAAGATGAATATATCTTTAATCATACGGTATTGCCTTTTTATATGACATTTGTCAATAAGAAAAAGAATACTATGATTTTACAAGATATTTATTTCAATAACACTTATAGTGCACACTTAGTTATAAAAGGTAGAAGGTGAGGTCAGAAAATCACTCTTTTAAATTTTGCCCTATATGTTATTCTGAAAATTATAATCTTCCTGTTATAAAAAGAGAACATAATATAAGTGGAGTGTATGTATGTTATCATTGAAACTGCAGAATGGCGGAGTATTTAGTTAAACTTACATACGACTTTCTGTAGTTTTTTATTGTTACCGTAAACTTTAATTCACAACCGTAAACTTTAATTACTAAACCGCAAACTTTAATTAACATCAACAAATCTTACTTACACTTTACCAACACCCAAATATTCCCTCTTTACATCGAACATTAGTTCTGATATAATGAATTTAAAGGAGAACATATGTATGGATAATTTGGTCTTTCATATTGATGTCAATTCGGCTTTCCTAAGTTGGGAGGCCGTTTATCGACTGCATATCCTTGGAGAAAAAACGGATCTGCGTGAGATTCCCTCTGCGGTAGCAGGCGATATTAAGAAGCGCCACGGAATTATTCTGGCCAGATCCATGCCTGCGAAAAAGTATGGTGTTAGAACCGGAGATACCATCAGTGATGCCAAGCGACTTTGTCCGGATCTGGTGATGGTGCCTCCGCATTATGATCTTTATGAGACCAGCTCGAAGGCCTTCATGGAAATTCTCAGGGAGTTTTCTCCGTGTGTGGAGCAGTATTCGGTGGATGAAGCCTACTGTGATATGACTGGAACCATAGGACTTTACGGGTCTGCGGTGGTTGCGGCGAATCTGATGAAGGACCGGATTGCGAGTGAGCTGGGCTTCACGGTTAACATTGGAATTTCTACGAATAAGCTTCTGGCAAAGATGGCTTCTGATTTTAAGAAGCCGAATCTGGTGCACACTTTATTTCCGGAGGAGATGGAGAAGAAGCTTTGGAAGCTTCCGGTGGATGAACTGTTCTATGTAGGGCATGCAACCAAGAAGAAGCTTCATGCGCTGGGCATCCATACCATCGGGGAGCTGGCAAGAACGGATCTGGATATTTTACGGGCACATTTTAAGAAATACGGAGAAGTTATCTTTGCCTTTGCCAATGGAATTGATGTATCCGTGGTATCCAATGAGATACCAGCGAATAAGGGTTACGGCAATTCGACTACGATAGCTTTTGACGTGGATCAGGCGAATGCCGCCAAGATGATACTTCTTTCCCTGGCAGAGACAGTCTGCACGAGACTTCGGGCGGATTCCGTGATGGCTACCGTAGTAGCGGTGAGTATTGTTACTTCGGAGTTCCATCACGCCTCCCATCAGCTGACACTATTTAGTGCAACGGATACAACGAATGAGATACATCGTGCGGCCTGCCGCCTGTTTGATGATTTGTGGGACGGCACGCCGATCAGAAACCTGGGAATTCACACAAGTAAGGTAGTGCATGGAACTTCCGTCAGACAGCTGAACCTGTTTGACATGAACCGGTATGAGCGGCTATCCAAGCTGGATACGGTGGTGGACACGGTCAGAGAACGGTATGGGGATGATTCCATCATGAGAACAATATTTCTTAATAACCCTATTTATCATATGGCCGGCGGTATCCCGCCGGAGAAACGCAAACCTAATTATGGAGAAGGGATTAAATAATGTTTCATATGCCTGTGGATGTGATTGCAACATTTAATGTGCAGGGTAAGATTAAGCCGAATTATATTCGTCTGGAGGATGAGAATCATGCTCTGCAGACTTATAAAATCGAGAATATCGTATTCAGCCGGGAAGAGAATTTTGCCGGAATTCCGGTGATGTTCTTCTGCTGCAACGTTATGCTTGGAGATAATATGCAAATGATAAACATCAAGTATCATATCAAAACACACCAGTGGGTATTGGTTCATAAGGAAGATAAAATAAGTCAGATGAAAGGCTAGCCGTCATATGTATACGATAAGATAAGGCTAAACTGTCTCCTGCATACGTTTCTCGCAGGCCTGATAGTAGGTTTCGTCAATCTCGATTCCGATAAATCGACGGTTCAGTTCTCTGGCGGCAACGCCGGTGGAAGCAACACCCATAAACATGTCCAGAACGATGTCATTCTCCTTGCTGGCTATGCTTATGATCTGCTTAAGAACAGAGAGGGGCTTCTGAGTCGGATGCTTCGGAAGCTTCAGGCGTTCACCGCCCATACAGATTGGACTTTCAATAAAATTATGCATCTCGTTCTGTTTGGAGAAATTCCAGGTGTGTCCCTTATCCCACATACAGACAATCAGCTCACAGCTGTTTAAGAAGGAGGATCTGCGGATATTAGGCACCGGATTGGTCTTATGCCATACCATGAACTGGAAGGTATCGAATTCGCTGTCGAAGGCCTCATGCCATTTACCAATCAGGTTATAGCTGGTGAAGATGAAGATATTACCGGTGGGAGAGAGAATGCGTTTGAATTCATTTAGAAAATCAACGGGAGCCAGTTCGTTCAGATCCCATTTTGCAACATCATTATTAATCTCGCTCCTCCATTCGAACTTCATATTGCCGGTGGAGTATTTCGCAAGATTATAAGGCGGATCGCAGAGGATTAGCTCAATACTGCCATTGGGGATTTCCTTTAGCTTCTCAACACAGTCGCCGTTTATCAGCAGATATTTATCTATTGTTTTTACGTCGATCATCGGGCTATGCTCCTTTCGTGATCTGCCTTATTATAGTAGATTCGTATGAAATGATTATAGCATAAATCAAATATTTGGAAAAGGAAAATATCGACTGGGGCAGACTGACTTATCATAATATTAGATAAATATGCAATCCAATTCACTAGTATTTCGTCCTTTAATTAACTGGACTTTTTAACCGGTAATGTATCTATTATGATTTCTTCTGATACATCAACGTCATCAAGATTATATTTCCAATGGAAAATTACTGGTTCCTCATTAACTTCCGAAAAATATT